>NZ_JBCGFQ010000020.1:0-98846 GCF_040984075.1 Pseudomonas sp. I2 | reverse complement strand
GGAAAAGCGCGATGAATCAATTTGCGATTCTGTACGGAGACCGGTTCATCAGGCCGACCTGGTGAGAATCAGGGCCTGCCTGACGGCAGGCCGTTACCGGCCCGCACACAAAAAATCTGACAGTCCCAGCGACGCCGCCTCCTCCCTCCCCTTCGGATATACTCCGGCGCAAGATGTACCAGCCCGATGATCGCAACATGAATGACCAACAGCACTGCCCCGCCTGTGGCGCCCTCAACCAGTGCAGCCTGGCCGACCCTCGTAGCGCCACGCAGAACTGCTGGTGCTTCGCGGTGACCATCGACCCAGCCGCGCTCCAGGCCGTGCCCGCCGAACTGCGCGACAAGGCCTGCCTGTGCCCTCGCTGCGCGTCGCTCAGCGAGCACGCCGAAGCAACGCGGCGCTAGACTGCGCTCTTTTCTCCCGACCTGCCGCCATGCGCCTAGACCGTTTCCTCGCCAACCACCCCTGCTACAACCGCCAGCAGGTCCGCCTGCTGCTGGTCCAGCGGCGTGTCCGCGTGGGCGATGCGGTGGTGAGCGACCCCCGTCATGAGGTCCGTGCGTTCGACCGCATCGAGGTGGACGGCCAAGTGCTCCAGGCCGGCCACCCGGCGCGCTACCTGATGCTGCACAAGCCCGCCGGTTACGTCAGCGCGACCCAGGACCCACGGCACCGCACGGTGCTCGACCTGCTGCCCGCTGGGCTGCGCGGCGACCTGCACATCGCCGGGCGCCTGGACTACAACACCACCGGGCTGATGATCCTGACCAACGACGGACAATGGTCGCGCCGCCTGACCCAGCCTGGTACCAAGCTGCCCAAGGTCTACCACGTCCAGACCGAGGACGAGATCGGCGAGCACTATGTCGCCAAGTTCCACGAAGGCTTCTACTTCGCCTTCGAAAACCTCACCACCCAGCCCGCCCGGCTGGACATCCTCGGGCCGCGCCAGGCACGCCTGGCGATCGTCGAGGGGCGTTATCACCAGGTCAAGCGCATGTTCGGCCACTTCCAGAACAAGGTGGTCGGGCTGCACCGCGAATGCATGGGGCCTATCCAGCTCGACCCTGCCCTGGCGCCGGGTGAGTTCCGCGAACTCACCGAGCAGGAGATCGCTTCGGTCTGAACGGATGGGGATGGGGCTGCTGCAGCCCTCGGACTACAAGGCCCCTGGATTGACCGGCATTCCCCAAACGACCGCCCAGCGGTTTTCCCCGCAGGATTCCCCGAACGGCACTTGCAGGATCCCGCCCCTGCTGCTTGAATCCTAACTCGTCGGTCTGCATGTGACTTATCGGTCACGCCCGCAGTCCAAGACACCTTTTTGCCGGCCACCCGGGGCCTCGATGCCCTGGGGCACGGCAGATTGCCCACCTAAAACAATACCGTCGACACGCGTGCCAAGGATCGACACAAGGGCTCCGGTTTCTCTTCGAGGCGTATGCCTACCTGTCATGAAGAACGTGCACCCTAGGTGACGCGAATACCCTTTTTGCGCCAGGAGTCGATGACATGAGGCCAGAAATCGCTGTGCTTGATATCCAAGGTCAGTACCGGGTTTACACGGAGTTCCATCGCGCCGAAGCCGCCGAGAAGACGATCATCCTGATCAACGGCTCCCTGGCCACCACGGCCTCCTTTGCCCAGACGGTGCGCAGCCTGCACCCGCAGTTCAATGTCGTGCTGTACGACCAGCCCTACGCCGGCAAGTCCAAGCCGCACAACCGCCAGGAACGGCTGATCACCAAGGAGACCGAGGCGCATATCCTCCTCGAGCTGATCGAGCACTTCCAGGCCGACCACGTGATGTCCTTTTCCTGGGGCGGCGCCTGCGCACTGCTGGCCCTTGCGTACCAGCCGCGACGGGTACGCAAGGCCATCGTCAGTTCGTTTTCGCCGGTGATCAACGAACCCATGCGCGACTACCTGGAGCGCGGTTGTCAGTACCTGGCCGCCTGCGACCGCTACCAAGTGGGCAACCTGGTCAACGACACCATCGGCAAGTACCTGCCGTCGCTGTTCAAGCGCTTCAACTACCGCCACGT
Organism: Pseudomonas sp. I2; assembly: GCF_040984075.1. Taxonomy (NCBI): domain Bacteria; kingdom Pseudomonadati; phylum Pseudomonadota; class Gammaproteobacteria; order Pseudomonadales; family Pseudomonadaceae; genus Pseudomonas; species Pseudomonas sp. I2. Next base: position 96,798 of record NZ_JBCGFQ010000020.1, on the reverse strand, counting down.
CAGCAGCCTCGACAGCCACGAGTACGCGCAGATGCACTTCCACATCAACCAGGTGCTGCAGCATGACCTGCAGCGGGCACTGAAGGCTGCGCACAACATCGACATCCCGGTGCTGTTCATCAATGGCGAGCGTGACGAGTACACCACCGTCGAGGATGCCCGGCAGTTCGGCCAGCATGTGCAGCAAAGCCACTTCAGCGTGATCCGCGACGCCGGCCACTTCCTCGACATGGAGCACAAGAGCGCCTGTGAAGATACCCGCACCGCCATGCTCGGCTTCCTCAAGCCAACCGTGCGTGCGCCCCGTCAACGCCACCCGTACGTACAGGGGCAGCATGCATTGGCCATCTGACCGTCTCGGCGTCCCGTAGCCTCCAGCACCCGCAGGCTACGGGGCGTCGACAGGTCTTTTTACAACTCGGGCTTCTCATGGCGCGAGGGTTCTGGTAAAAAGTCGGGCTCCGAAGCGGGTGTAGTTCAATGGCAGAACTGCAGCTTCCCAAGCTGCTAGCGTGGGTTCGATTCCCATCACCCGCTCCATATCGCTTTCCCGCATGACGTTCCAGCAGCGTCATCGCCTGTCAAAAGGAGCTTCTGCTCCTTTTTTCGTGCCCTCCTTTCGTTATATGGCCTCTGGCCATCTCTTCGCCGATCGGCTTGAATGCCCTCTGGATTCCACTTGCAAGCGAAACGGCTTCGGGCGCATATGCTCGAAGCACTGCGAAACATTTCGAAAGGACTGCGCATGTTTCTCTCCCGCTGGCTACCCGGCCTGGCCAACCTCCTCCACTACCGCCGCGAGTGGTTCCATGCCGACCTGCAGGCAGGCCTGTCCGTGGCCGCGATCCAGATTCCCATCGCCATCGCCTACGCCCAGATCGTCGGTCTGCCGCCACAGTACGGGCTGTATGCCTGCGTGCTGCCGATGATGGTCTACGCCCTGATCGGCAGTTCGCGGCAATTGATGGTCGGCCCGGACGCGGCGACCTGCGCCATGATCGCCGGCGCCGTGGCGCCGCTGGCCATGGGCGATACGCAGCGCACCGCCGAGCTGGCGGTGATCGTCACCGTGCTGGTGGGGCTGATGCTGATCGCCGCCGGGGTGGCCCGGGCCGGGTTCATCGCCAGTTTCTTCTCGCGGCCGATCCTGATCGGCTACCTCAACGGCATCGGCCTGAGCCTGATCGCCGGGCAATTGAGCAAGGTGGTGGGGTTCAGGATCGAAGGCGACGGTTTCATCCTCAGCTTGCTCGACTTCCTCCAGCGTCTGGGTGAGATCCACTGGCTGACCCTGGCCATCGGCCTGGCCGGCCTGGGCCTGCTGATCTGGCTGCCGCGCCGTTATCCGCGCCTGCCCGCGGCGCTACTGACGGTGGCGCTGTTCACCCTGCTGGCGGGGCTGTTCGGCCTGGACCGTTTCGGCGTGGCCATCCTCGGCCCGGTGCCGGCGGGCATCCCGGAGCTGGCCTGGCCGCAGAGCAACCTGGCGGAAACCAAGAGCCTGCTGCGCGATGCCCTGGGTATCGCCACGGTGAGCTTCTGCAGCGCCATGCTCACCGCCCGCAGCTTCGCTGCCCGCCACGGCTACGCGATCAACGCCAACCATGAGTTCGTCGCCCTTGGCGTCAGCAACCTGGCCGCCGGGATCTCCCAGGGCTTCGCCATCAGCGGCGCCGATTCGCGGACCGCGGTCAACGACATGGTCGGCGGCAAGAGCCAATTGGTGGGCATCATCGCCGCGCTGGTGATCGCCTTGATCCTGCTGTTCTTCACCGCGCCCATGGCCTGGATTCCCCAGGCCGTCCTGGGCGCCGTGCTGCTGATGGCCGGCTGGGGGCTGATCGACGTGAAGTCCCTGGGCAAGATCTACAGGCTCAGCCGCTTCGAGTTCTGCCTGTGCCTGCTGACCACCGTGGGCGTGCTCGGCCTGGGCGTGTTGCCGGGCATCATCTTCGCCGTGACCCTGGCGATCCTGCGCCTGCTGTACAGCATCTACCAGCCCACCGACGCCGTGCTCGGCTGGGCGCCCGGTATCGAAGGCCAGGTCGACATCCGCCACCACCCCGACGCCCGCACCGTCCCGGGCCTGGTGGTGTACCGCTTCGACGACGCGATCCTGTTCTTCAACGCCGACTACTTCAAGATGCGCCTGCTCGACGCCGTGCAGCAGGAGAGCAAGCCCCAGGCCGTACTGTTCGACGCCGAGGCGGTGACCCGCATCGACGTCAGCGGCATCGCCGCCCTGCGCGAAGTGCGCGACACCCTCGCCGCCCAGGGCATCCACTTCAGCATCGCCCGCGCCCGTGGCCCCTTCCTGCGCATGCTGGTGCGCTCGGGGATGGCGCGGGAGATGGAGGACAAACTACTGTTCGGCTCGGTGCGGGCGGGGATCCGGGCGTACCGGGTGTGGCGCAACAGGCAGCGGCAAGCCGTACGGGAGGAGTGACGCCGCTTACCGCTGGCATGCCTGTTTCAAGGATCGATGCCTTGAGGATACCTGCACGCCTCGGCTACGGTTTGCGTCCCTTTGCCGAGCAGGCTGACCAACCCGCACGGCAGGCTCCCCCGCCATTGCAGGTAGTCGTGCCCCGCCGGATATTCGACTTGCTCGACCTCATACCCCTTGGCCAGCAGCACATCACGCAGGTGGCGATTGCTGTCGAGGATCCTGGGCCCTTCGAACAGCCCGGCCTGCAGGTAGAAACGCAGCGGCAGGCGGGGCACCTTGACGTACTCGCGGGTCAGCCAGCCAGGCTCCTCGCCCTCCCTGGCCCACCAGTAGGAACCCGACAGGCTCAGCACGTTACCGAACAGCTCTGGATGCCTGAGCCCCATGTAAGCTGCGGCCAGGCCGCCGTAGCTGGAGCCGGCGACCACGGTGTGCGAGGCCTGCGCCGAGATCCCTTGCCGATGCGCCCAGGGCATCAGTTCCTCGGCCATGAAGCGCGCGAAGGCTGGGTTGGGCGGCAGTTCCTGTTGACGGCTGAGGTCACTGGGATTGGCGATGATGATCGCCGCCGTGGGCGGTATCCGACCTTCGGCGATCAGGTTGTCGAGGATCGTCGGGGTCGGTACCTGGCGGGTGTAGGCGTGGGCGTCGAACAGCACCAGCAGGCCTTGGTCGGCCTGGCCCGGGCGCCAGCCAGCCGGACGGTACAGGTAGATGTCACGCTCGTTGCCCAGCGACCGGCTGGCCAGGCGCTTGCGCTCGACGCTGCCACGGGCCACGCCCGACCGCTCGGCACTCCACGGCTGCGGCGCAGCGTCGGGCAGCTCCAGGCGGGAACGTGACAACCAGGGGTCACCGCTGGCGTCGGCGAAGGTGTTGGGGTTGAGCGGGTCGCGGCGCGTGCTGGCGAGGATCACCCGGCGGTCGTCCGAGGGGGGTACATCCGGGGCCATCTGGTAGCTCAGCCGCGTAGCGGCGGGCACCTCGAAACTGCGGTACCAGACATCGCTTTCGCCCAGGCGCTGCAACGCCTCGTGGCTGCCACTCGGGGCGCCGAACATGCGCACGTTGTCCCTGGCACCGCGCCAGAGGAAGGTGACCAGGCGCTGCCCGGGCTTGCCGGGAACCGCCTCGACCAAGGGCGTGCCCTGTTCGGCACGCGCCTGCCAGAACGCTGCCGTGTCGCCACCGTTAGCGAGTTGCCCGGCCAGCTCGCGCAGGGTCGGGCTGGCCAGCGGCACCGGAGCACGGCGCTGCTCGCTGGCCGCCAGCACCTGCTCCAGGCGCAAGCTGAAGTGGGCCCCCGGGCGGATCGGCAGGGGCTCGGCGCGCAGGCCGAAACGGCCGTCGCGCCCGGCGACGAACAGGAACTCGCGGGGCTGGTCGAGGCCATCGAGCAGCAGGCGCAGCGATTGCCCGCGCTCATCGAGCAAGCGCAGGCTGACATCGCCATCGACCCGGCCACGAACCAGGTCCCCGGCCTTGAGCGACAGTGGCCAGACGGACTGGGAGGCCTCGAGGGCCCGGCCGCTGACGACCTGGCCTACCCGCAGCCCTTGGTCCGGCGCGGCCTGGGCCCCACCCGCACAAGCGGCGGCCATGAGCACCGCACACCCACAGCACGCGAATCGATGCATGTTCACCTCAGAAGTCGACACTGGCGGAGAGTTTCAGGGTTCGCGGCTCGCTCACCGTGGCGTAGCCAGGGTTGAACACCCCGGCCCAATAGGCGCGGTTCTCGACGTTTTCCAGGCTGGCACGCAGGGTCACGTCCTTGCTCAACACCTTGGTGGCATAGCGTGCGCCCAGGTCATAGCGAGTCCACTGGGGGATCTTCAGCGTGTTCTCGTCGTCCAGGTACTGGGAACTGCTGTGGATGCCCAGGGCGGTCAGGGTCAGGCCCTCTACCCACGGCAGGTCCCACTCGGCGCCAAGGTTGGCCGACCACTGCGGCACGCCACGGGCGGTATTGCCGTCGAGCTGGCCGTTGGCGGTCTTGGTCAGCCTGGCACGGGTATAGGTCACGCCACCGAGCAGACGTACGCCGGGCACGACCTCGCCGAACATGTTCCATTCCACGCCGCGGTTGCGCTGCTCGCCATCGTCGGTGTAGCGGTACTCGTCGGCCCCGCCGTCCTTGATCATGCTCGGCTTCTCGATCTGGAACACCGCCAGGGTATGACTGAAATCGCCCAGGTCCCACTTCACGCCGGTTTCCATCTGCCTGGCCACGTACGGTGCGAACTGCTCGCCATAGTTGGCCGCCTTGAGGTCAGTGACCATGCCGCCCTGGGTCAGCCCTTCGATGTAGTTGGCATACAGCGATACCGGCGCATCCCAGGGCTTGACCACGATCCCCAGGGCCGGGGTCAGCTTGCGCTCGTCGTAGGCGGGGTTGCTCATTTTCTGGCGTACCCGCTGGGCCCGTACCCCCAGGGTCAGCAGCACGCGGTCATCGACGAAACCCAGGGTGTCGGCCAGGGCGAAGCTGGACAAGGTGTTGTCGCCGGTCTTGTCGCTGCTGCCATGGTCGCCGGCGATCACCGCCTTGCCCGGGTGGTAGATGCTGGTGGTGTACTTCGGCCCGGTGACGGTCGGCGCACGGCCGATGTCCTGGTGCAGCAGGGTGGCACTGAGCACCAGTTGGTGGCTCACGTCACCGGTCATGAAGTTGCCGCGCAGGCCAGCCTCGGTGGACAGGCTGTGGGTGTAGCCGGCCTGGTTGTAGGTTTCGCCAGTGGCCGTGCCGTCGGCCTTGGTGACGATGACCCGGGTACCGTTGAGAAAGCCGTCGTAGCGGGTCCGCGCGCCACCGACGCTGGCGAAGGCGGTCCAGTGCTCGTCCAGCTCATATTCACCGTGCAGCACCACGGCTTTACTGATCTGCTTGGCATGGATGCCTTCGAGGATGTTGGTGTCGGGCTTGGGGGCCTTGGTCACCTGGCCCAGCTTGCTGAAGCCGGCCATCATCGGGCTGCCGTTGTCGAGTTTCTCATGGGTCTCGTAGGCATCGAGCTCGAGCTTGAAGTCGTCGCCCCGATAATCGAGCGCCAGGGACGCGAGGGTGCGATCCTTGGATTGCTGGTCCACACCGGTGTCGCCGCTACCGTAGACGCCGTTGAAGCGGATGCCGAAGCGACCGTCGGCGAAGCGCCGGCTCAGGTCGATGTGCTCGGCGACGAAACCATCGGACACGTAGCTGGTGGTCAGGCGCGTCAGCGGCGCATCGCCAGCGCGCTTGGGCACCAGGTTGATCACGCCGCCCACACCGCCATTGGGCGCCATGCCGGAAAGCAGTGCCCCCGGCCCCTTGAGCACCTCGACCCGCTCGAGGAACTCGGTCGGCACATGGCCATCCGGCGCCAGGCCGTACAGGCCGTTCACCGCAAGCTCAGTGGAGTCCAGGGAGTAACCGCGGATCATGAAGTTCTCGTAGGCATGACCTTCGCCAGTGCTGAAGCGGATCGACGGATCGTTGCGCAACACCGCGCCGACCGTGCCGCTCTGCTGGTTCTCGATGGCCTGCGCGGTATACGCGGTGATGTTGAACGGCGTGTCCATGATGTCGCGGTTGCCCAACAGGCCAACCCGCGCACCGCGGGCGACCTGGCCGCCGCTGTAGGCGTCGGGCAGGTCACTGGCGAAGCCGCTGGCGTTGACCGTGGTCGCCCCCAGGGTCAGGGCGCCCGCCTCGCTGCTGCTGCGCAGGATCACCACACCGTTTTCCTCGACCGCCACCAGGTCACTGCCCTGCAGCAACTGCTGCAAGGCTTGCAACACCGTGTAGCGCCCCCGCAGGGCCGGTGCGCTGCGGCCGGCGAGCACACGGCTGTCGGCCGCGATGGCCACACCTGACTCATGGGCCAGGGCATGCACGGTGGCCTCCAGGGACTGGCTTGGCAGGTCCAGCGCCAGCGGCTGGCTGTCGGCCAGCGCGACGGCGGGCGCCAGGCCCGCGCCACCCAAGGCGCAGGCCAGGGCCAAACGGCGCAGGGTGCCGGGGAAGCGGGTGGGGTAAAGCGACATGATCGGTCCTTGCAGAAGGTGGATTCACCTGTGATGACGCAGCACCTTTGCGTTACCCCTCAAAAAATCTGCCGGCCTGTTTCAACGTCGCTGCACCAGGCGTCGACCGCCCTCCTCCACCAGGCGTACCGGGAGGATCCGTGGCAGTGCTTCGAGCAGCACCTCGGGTCGGTCGCTGGGGAAGCTACCGGTCAGGCGCAACCCTGCCACGCCAGGATCGACCCGGAGCGGCTGCGCCAGGTAGGCATTGAGTTCGCCGATGACATCCGCCAGCGCCTGGTCGGTGAACGACCACCAGCCGCGCTGCCAGTGGCCCAGCTCGGGGCCGAAGCGACCGCCGGAGCGCAACGCGCCCAGCCGGCCCTGCTCGTCCAGGCAGATACGCTCACCGGCCACCAGAATCTGCTCGCCGCCTTGCAGGTCGCGCACCTGGACCCGCCCCCGGGCAACTGCCACCTGCACCCGACCGCCACGGTCGCTGACGCTGAAGGCGGTGCCGAGCACCTCTACCCTGCCCAGGCGGGTGCTGACCAGAAACGGCCGCCACATCTCGTGGGCGACGTCGAAGAACACATTGCCGTGCAACAACAGCACCTGGCGCTGGCCATGGTCGAAGCGCACCCGCAGGTTGGTCTCGGCAGCCGCCAGCAACTGGCTGCCGTCAGGCAGCGCGACGGCGCGCGGCGCTTCGGCGTGGGCGGTCTGCAGGTCGTGCTGGAAGGGTGAGGTACGCTTGAACATCCACCCCAGCCAGCCACCGGCCGCCAGCACCACGGCCAGGGCACTCCCCTGGCGCAGCAAGCGCCGACGGGCCGGGTCGTAGGGCTGCGGCTGCACCGCCCCCCGCAGCTGTGGTGCCAGGCGATGAACCATCTGCCAACGCTGTTCGGCCTCCTGCCAGGCGCGTTCGTGCTCGTCGCTCCTGCCGCGCCAGCGCTGCACCTGGCCACCGACCTGGCGCACCCGCTCCGGGTCATCGCCGTGCAAGGCCGCCAGATACATCAGCGCCTGCTGCACCTTGCGCGGTGACACCGACTCAACCATGACGCACGGCCAGGCGCAGTTCGGACAGGTCGAACACCGCGCGGGCAATATGCAGCTCCACCGACTTGGCCGACAGGCCCAGCGCCTGGCACACCTCGCGGTGGCTCTGCCCATGCAGACGCACACGGACGAAGACTTCGCGGCGCAGGCGCGGCATGCGCTCGATGCGGGCGATCAGCTGCTGCAACTGCTCGCGGGCGATCATGATCTCCTCGACACTGGGGCTGAGCGCATCGGCGCGGGCCAACCAGTCCTCCAGCGCTGCCAGTTCGGTGCTGCGCCGGCGGTACTGGTCGATGCACAGGTTGCGCGCGGCCTGGAACAACAGCGCGCGGGCATTGATCACCGGCGCATTGAGGGCATGGGCGTAGGCCTGGGCGAAGCTGGACTGGGCGATGTCGGCGGCATCGTCAGGGTTGCGCAGGCGGGCGCACAGGTAGCGGCGCAGGTCGCTGTAGTGGGCGAGCAGGTCGTCGACGACTGCCTGGAAGGCCGGCGCGGCGCCGGCCCAGGGCGTGGTGAAGGATGTCATTGCGCGTAGGAGTGGGCAGGATCGTTAATAGGAATTCCTATCATTCTCACACATGTCTTCCAGCCGTCGCCAGCCTATCGGTCTTGTGCGCCACTTCAGTGGCCAGCCACGCGAGATCCACGACATGCTAAAGTCGCCACGTTCTTCGCCCTACCCAACGGACCTGCGATGCCTGCTCTCGACGCCCACCTGCCCGCCTGGGCGGACCTGAACGACCGCCACCCCTGCGATGCCCTGCTGCTGGGCAACGGCGCCAGCCGCGCACTGTGGAAGCCGTTCGGCTACTTCTCGCTGTTCGAGGAGGCGCAGCGGGTCCGGCACAAGGCGCTGGGGGTCAGCGACCAGGCCTTGTTCAAGGCCCTCGGCACGGAGCTGTTCGAGCCGGTGCTCAGCACCCTGAACACCACGGTGCGGGCCAACGCCGCGCTGGCCATCAACTCCACCGCCCCGCTCAACCGCTACTACTCGATCAAGGAAGCGCTGATCCACGCCATGCGCGTCGTGCACCTGCCCTGGGCGCAGGTGTCAGGCGCCATCCTGGCGACGATCAACCAGGCCCTGCGCGGCTATCGCAACGTCTATACCAGCAACTACGACCTGCTGCTGCCCTGGGCCGTAGGGCAGGCGCCGGAGGGCTTCGCCACGCTGTTCGACGAGCAGGGTTTCTTCGACGTGCGCCGTACCGCCACCGAAGGCACCCGCGTCGTTCACCTGCACGGCGGCCTGCACCTGCTCAAGCTGCCCGACGGCAGCACCCGCCAGCGCAGCGCCGAAGGCGGCGAACTGCTCGATGGCTTTGCCGTGAACATTCCTGGCGAGGTGCCGCTGTTCGTCAACGAGAGCCGCAGCGAGGAAAAACTGCGCGCCATCCGCGCGTCGGACTATCTGTCCTGGGGGTTGGGCCAACTGGCCGGCGAAAACCAGGGCCTGTGCCTGTTCGGCCAGCACCTGGACGCCAGCGACCAGCACCTGCTCGACGCCATCCGCCAGGCCCGGCCGAAACACCTGTCGATTGCCATCCGGCCGTTGAGCGAGGCGTCGGTGATCAACCAGAAACAGCATTTCGCTCAACGCTTCGCTGATACGCCGCAGATCGCACTGCATTTCTTCGATGCCAGTAGCCATCCGCTGGGTAACCCCGCGTTGACGATCGCGGTGCCTGCCGAGCATGCCCGGCGGCGATGAGCAGACCGGGGGCAAAACTGCCCTGTCAGAGCGCGGGACGGCTGGTGCTGCGTTGACAAACCAAGCTGGCGACACGTGTCAGATCCACAGCAGCTCCTGACGTCACATGCCCGGGAGGGAATGGCCCTACATGACCTCAGGACCATTCCCTAGAGCAGGGCTTTACGAAGCGTGGCAGCGCAGAAGCCTCAAGCCGGAATCAACCCATCAGCCCGCAGCAATGTCTCCAGGCAATGCTCCTTGATGCCATAGAATGCCTTGAGCTGGCCGATCTTCTCGAGCAGCGCGGTGTTGTCCGCCGCCTGCCGGCGCTTCACCGCGAGGATCATCTTGTTCTTGTTGGTGTGCTCCAACGAGATGAACTCGAACACCTTGGTCTCGTAGCCACAGGCCTCCAGGTACAGCGCGCGCAGGCTGTCGGTGAGCATCTCGGCCTGCTGCCCCAGGTGCAGGCCGTACTGCAGCATCGGCTGGAGCAGGCCGGGGCTGTGCAACTGCGGGCGGATCTGCTTGTGGCAGCAGGGCGAGCACATGATGATCGCGGCCTTGCAGCGAATACCGGTGTGGATGGCGTAGTCGGTGGCGATGTCGCAGGCATGCAGGGCGATCATCACCTCGATGGCCTCGGGCACCACGCTGCGCACGTCGCCGCACTGGAACTCCAGCCCGGGATGCTGCAGGCGCGCGGCGGCGGCGTTGCACAGGTCGACCATGTCCTGGCGCAGCTCGACACCGGTGACCTGGGCGTCACGCGCCAGGCTGTTACGCAGGTAGTCATGCATGGCGAAGGTCAGGTAGCCCTTGCCCGAACCGAAGTCGGCCACCCGCAGCGGCTGGCCTGCCGCCAGTGGCGCGCTGGCCAGGGCATGGTCGAAGACCTCGATGAACTTGTTGATCTGCTTCCACTTGCGCGACATGGACGGGATCAACGCGCCCTGGGCATCGGTCACGCCCAGGTCACGCAGGAACGGCCGCGACAACGCCAGGTAGCGCTTCTTCTCCCGGTCGTGCCCGGCCGCCGGCTGCGCTTCGCGCGGGGGTTGCGTGCCATGGTGCAGGAGCTGCGGCTTGCCCTTCTTGCTGAAGCCCAGTTGCACCTCACCCTCGCGGGTGAACAGGTGGGCATTGCGAAAGCTCTGCGGCAGCAGTTCGGCGACCAGCGCCTTGGCCTGCTCCAGCGGCAGGTTGCGGGTGATGTCGCGGGTCTGGTGGCGATAGACCAGCGACAGGCAGGGCTGGCCCTTGACCACCACAGGCTTGGCGATGATCCGCTGCAGGGTCGGGTCGTCACCGACATGGCGGGCCAGCACCAGCCTGGCCAGGGTGCCGTCGTCCAGGGCGTCGGCCAGCAGGCTCAGGAACTGGGCACGCGCATCCGGCGCGGTGGGAGCGGAAGGGTTGGCGGACATGGGAAATGGGTGCCTCGGTATGCGGGGAGCGCAACGCGCAATGGCGGGCATTCTACGTCGATGCCCGGCCAGCGCGAAGGTTTTCTCGATGGAAGCCCTCCTGCTCCCACAGGGGAGAAGCGGTTCAGTCGAGAATCACCAAGCGGTTGGGCAGTTCGTTGCACGCATGGGTCGGCGGCACATGCTCGCTGAGCAGCTCGCCACAGGCCTCGATGCACTCGACGAAGCCCTGCAGGGTCTGGCCCTGACGCACCTGCTCGGTGAAGCGCGCCACGATGTCGGCCCGGGCCTGCTCCGGCAGGTGCCGGGCGATGCCTTCGTCGACGAGGATCTCCACGTGGTGCTCGGCCTCGCTGACGAAGATCAGCACCCCGGTGGCACCGGCGGTGCGTTGCAGGTTCAGTTCGAGGAACTGCTGGCGCGCCAGCCCCGAGGCGCGCCGATGGCGCAGCACGCGCGGTACCAGGAGGCTGGCCAGGCGCGGGTTGCGCAGCAGCAGGCACAGGGCGATGAACAGCAGCACCTGGGCCACCAGCAGGCCGCGGATACCGGGCCAGCCCAGGGCCACATGCAGCAGGCCGGGCAATGCCAGGGCCAGCAGCGCGGCCCAGAGCAACGGCAAGTAGGCGTAGTCGTCGGCGCGACGCGCCAGCACCGTCACCAGTTCCGCGTCGGTGCGCCGTTCGGCCCGGGCGATGGCCTCGGCGATCAGCCGCTGCTCGTATTCGTTGAGGTCAGTCATGCCTTCGGTCTCTCGATCGTTCTTATAGTTGTCCCGGCATCCAGCCGGCGGGAGTGTATCTCATGACGCGCGCCATATAAGGCATAATCCGCCGCCGCACTGGATCATGCAGGGCCGATCGGCTAAAACAAGCCCGGCGAACTGTACAACTTCGATAGCCGCCTGAAAAACTCCGACCGCACGCATCCCCCGGATACGGCACAGGCCACGACAACGGAACCCATGATGAAACTGTCTTTGCTGGGCCTGGCCATGGGCCTTGCCAGTCAGGCGGCCCTGGCCGCCACCGCCGCACCGCCCCTGCAAAACAAGCAGGCCTTCATCGACCACTTGATCCAGCAAATGACCGTCGAGGAGAAGATCGGCCAGTTGCGCCTGATCAGCATCGGCCCGGAAATGCCCCGCGAAAAGATCCGCGAGGAAATCGCCGCCGGTCGCATCGGTGGCACCTTCAACTCGCTCACCGCCCCGGAGAACCGGCCGATGCAGGATGCCGCCATGCGCAGCCGCCTGAAGATCCCGATGTTCTTCGCCTACGACACGATCCACGGTGAACGTACCCTCTTCCCGATTGGCCTGGGCCTGGCCGCGACCTGGGACATGCATGCCATCGCCAAGGTCGGCCGCACCGCAGCCATCGAAGCCGCCGCCGACGCCTTGGACATGACCTTCGCGCCCATGGTCGATATCGCCCGCGACCCGCGCTGGGGCCGCACCAGCGAAGGCTTCGGCGAGGACACCTACCTCACCTCGCGGATCGCCAAGGTGATGGTCGAGTCGTTCCAGGGCAAGAGCCCGGCCAATCCCGACAGCGTCATGACCATCGTCAAGCATTTCGCCCTGTATGGCGCGGTGGAGGGTGGGCGCGACTACAACACGGTCGATATGAGCCTGCCGAAGATGTACAACGACTACCTGCCGCCCTACCGCGCCGCGCTCGACGCGGGTGCCGGTGGCGTGATGGTCGCGCTCAACTCGATCAACGGCGTGCCCGCCACCGCCAATACCTGGCTGATGAACGACCTGCTGCGCAAGGAATGGGGCTTCAAGGGCGTGACCATCAGCGACCATGGCGCGATCCAGGAGCTGATCCGCCATGGTGTCGCCCAGGATGGCCGCGAGGCGGCGAAGCTGGCGATCAAGGCCGGCATCGACATGAGCATGAACGATACCCTCTATGGCGAAGAACTGCCGGGCCTGCTCGAGTCAGGTGAAGTGACCCAGGCCGAGCTGGACCAGGCCGTGCGTGAAGTCCTCGGCGCCAAGTACGACATGGGCCTGTTCAAGGACCCGTACCTGCGCATTGGCAAGGCCGAGAACGACCTCAAGGACTACTACAGCGACGACCGCCTGCACCGCGACACCGCGCGCGACGTGGCACGACGCAGCCTGGTGCTGCTGGAGAACCGCAACCAGACCCTGCCACTGAAGAAGGCCGGCACCATCGCCCTGGTCGGCCCGCTGGCCGACGCGCCGATCGACATGATGGGCAGTTGGGCCGCCGCTGGCCGCCCGGAACACTCGGTCACCGTGCGCGAAGGCCTGCGTCGCGCCCTGGGCGACAAGGCGACCCTGCTCTACGCCAAAGGCTCCAACGTCACCGGCGACAAGGCAATCGTCGATTACCTGAACTTCCTCAACTTCGATGCTCCGGAGATCATCGACGACCCGCGCCCGGCCGCGGTACTGATCGACGAAGCGGTCAAGGCGGCACGGCAGTCCGACGTGGTGGTGGCCGTGGTTGGCGAGTCACGCGGCATGTCCCACGAGTCGTCGAGCCGCACCAGCCTGCAGATCCCTGCCGTACAGCGTGAGCTGATCAAGGCCCTCAAGACCACCGGCAAGCCACTGGTGCTGGTGCTGATGAATGGCCGGCCGCTGTCGATCGCGTGGGAGCGCGAACAGGCCGATGCCATCCTCGAGACCTGGTTCAGCGGCACCGAGGGCGGCAATGCCATCGCCGACGTTCTGTTCGGCGACTACAACCCGTCCGGCAAGCTGGCGATCACCTTCCCGCGCTCGGTCGGGCAGATCCCGATGTACTACAACCACCTGCGTATCGGCCGCCCCTACACGCCGGGCAAGCCGGGCAACTACACCTCGCAGTACTTCGAGGAGCCCAATGGGCCGCTGTACCCGTTCGGCTATGGCCTGAGCTACAGCACCTTCGAGTTGTCGAACCTGACGCTCTCGCACAAGACACTCGAGCGCGGCGCCAGCCTGCAAGCCAAGGTCACGGTGAAGAACACTGGCAAGCGCGACGGCGAGACCGTGGTGCAGCTGTACCTGCAGGATGTCACTGCGTCCATGAGCCGCCCGGTCAAGGAGCTGAAGAACTTCCAGAAGCTGATGCTCAAGGCAGGCGAGTCGCGGACCTTGACCTTCCGCATCGGCGAGCAGGACCTTAGGTTCTACAATAGCCAACTGCAACGGGTCGCCGAGCCCGGGCAGTTCAATGTCCAGGTCGGCCTGGACTCCCAGGCGGTGCAGCAACAGAGCTTCGAGCTGCTGTAGGTCGGTCTGCTCGGCCTCTTCGCAGGCAAGCCCGCGAAGGGGTCGACACTGGCCCCCAGAACACACACCCGCACAGGCCAAGGATCCGCCTCATGCTTTTTTCTTTTCGAGCCCTGCGCCTGACCCTGATCGTCCTGCTGATCCTCCTCGGTACCGCGCTCAGCGCCGGCTGGGCCATGCACCAGGCCAAGCGCCAGGCGATGGAGACCGACGCCCGTCGGGCCAGCCAGCAGTTGACCCTGTACGCCAACTCCCTGCATACGCTGATCGAGCGCTACCGCGCCCTGCCCGCCGTGCTGGCCCTGGACCCGGAATTGATCGACGCCCTGCGCGGCCCACTCACCGAACAGCGCCAGGACGCCCTGAACCGCAAGCTCGAACGCATCAACGGCGCCGCCAACTCCTCCACCCTGGAACTGCTCGACCGCACCGGCCTGGCCGTGGCCGCCAGCAACTGGCGCCTGCCGACCAGCTACGTCGGCTCCAACTACGGCTTTCGCCCCTACTTCAAGCAGACCCGCAGCCAGGGCAGCGGCAGTTTCTACGCCGTCGGCGTGACCAGTGGCGTGCCGGGGTACTTCCTGTCCAGCGCGGTGCACGACGAACAGGGGCGCTTCCTCGGCGCCATGGTGGTCAAGCTGGAGTTTCCCGAGCTGGAGCGCGAATGGCGCCAGGGCAGCGACATCCTGCTGGTCAGTGACGCCCGCGGCATCATCTTCATCGCCAACCAGGACGGCTGGCGCTACCGCGAACTGCTGCCGATCTCCAGCGCCGATCGTGCCGAGCTGGCCGCGACCCGCCAGTACGACAAGCAGCCACTGGTGCCGCTGCAGCACCAGGTGCTGACCCGCTTCGGCGACAACAGCCACCTCACCCGCGTGCAAGGCCCCGAGGGCACCGGCGAATACCTGTGGGAGAGCCTGCCGCTGGAAACCGAGGGCTGGACCTTGCACCTGCTGCGCAAGCCGCAGGTCAGCAAGGATGGCCGCAACGCCGCCCTGGCCGCCGCCGCGGTATGGCTGAGCCTGGTGTTCGCCGCCCTGTTCGCCAGCCAGCGCCTGCGCCTGGCTCGCCTGCGCCAGCGCAGCCGCGACGAGCTCAAGCGTCTGGTCGAGGAACGCACCCGCGAACTGCGCACCGCCCAGGAAGGGCTGGTGCAGTCGGCCAAGCTGGCGGCCCTGGGGCAGATGTCGGCGGCACTGGCCCATGAGATCAACCAGCCGCTGACCACCCAGCGCATGCAACTGGAAACCCTGCGCCTGCTGCTCGACCACGGCCGCCACGAAGAGGCACGCCAGGCCCTGGAGCCGCTGGAGCAGATGCTCACGCGCATGGCCGCGCTGACCGGCCACCTCAAGACCTTCGCCCGCAACAGTCCCGGCGGCCTGCGCGAGCGCCTGGACCTGGCCACCGTGGTCGACCAGGCCCTGCACCTGCTGGAGGCGCGTATCCGCGGCGAAGGCGTCGAAGTGGCCCTGTACCTGGCACGCCCGGCCTGGGTACGCGGCGATGCCATCCGCCTCGAGCAGGTGCTGATCAACCTGTTGCACAACGCCCTCGACGCCATGGCCGACAAGCGCTACAAACGCCTGGAGATCCGTATCGAGGCCGATGACGGCCACTGGCGCCTGAGCGTGCTCGACTCCGGCGGCGGCATCCCCGAGGCCGACCTGGCCAAGGTCTTCGACCCCTTCTTCACCACCAAGCCGGTGGGCGAAGGGCTCGGCCTGGGCCTGGCGATCTCCTACGGCATCGTCCACGAGGCCGGCGGCCAACTGCAGGCCGAGAACCTGCCCGGCGGCGCCCGCCTGAGCCTTACCCTGCCACGTGACCTGGAGCCTGTATGTTGAATTCGGTGATCGTCGTCGACGATGAAGCCAGTATCCGCACCGCGGTGGAACAGTGGCTGAGCCTGTCGGGCTTCAGCGTGCAACTGTTCGCCCGTGCCGAGGATTGCCTGGCGCAATTGCCGCCCCACTACCCCGGGGTGATCGTCAGCGACGTGCGCATGCCGGGCATGGATGGCCTGCAACTGCTCGAGCGGCTGCAGGGCCAGGACCCCGACCTGCCGGTGATCCTGCTCACCGGCCACGGCGACGTGCCCATGGCGGTGGAGGCCATGCGCAGCGGCGCCTATGACTTCCTGGAAAAACCCTTCACGCCGCAGACCCTGCTCGGCAGCCTGCGCCGGGCCCTGGAAAAACGCCAACTGGTGCTGGAGAACCGCCGCCTGCACCAGCAGGCCGACCTCAAGGCACGCCTGGAAGGCACCCTGCTGGGCATGTCCCAGGGCCTGCAGCAATTGCGCCGGCAGGTCCTGGACCTGGCGAACCTGCCGGTCAACGTGCTGATCCGTGGCGAGACCGGCAGCGGCAAGGAGCGTGTCGCCCGCTGCCTGCACGACTTCGGGCCACGCGCCGACAAACCCTTCGTCGCCCTCAACTGTGCGGCGATCCCCGAGTCGCTGTTCGAGGCCGAGCTGTTCGGTCATGAGAGCGGCGCCTTCACCGGCGCCCAGGGCAAGCGCATCGGCAAGCTGGAATACGCCAATGGCGGCACGGTGTTCCTCGACGAGATCGAGAGCATGCCCCTGGCCCAACAGGCCAAGCTGCTGCGCGTGATCCAAGAGCAGAAACTCGAGCGCCTGGGGGCCAACCAGAGCATCAGCGTAGACCTGCGGATCATCGCCGCGACCAAGCCCGACCTGCTCGAAGAAGCCCGTGCCGGACGCTTCCGCGAAGACCTGGCCTACCGCCTGAATGTCGCCGAACTGCGCCTGGCACCCTTGCGCGAGCGGCGCGAGGACATCCCGTTGCTGTTCGAGCACTTCGCCCGCGCGGCCGCCGAGCGCCTGGGCCGCGCTGCACCACCGCTGGCCGGTGCGCAACTGGCGCAGCTGCTGGCCCACGACTGGCCGGGCAACGTGCGCGAACTGGCCAATGCCGCCGAACGCCACGCCCTGGGCCTGGACTCGCCGGGCCTGGAAGCAACCAGCGCGAGCCATTCCCTCGCCGAACAGATGGAAGCGTTCGAGGCCCAGTGCCTGCGTGCTGCGCTGCGCCAGCACAAGGGCGAGATCAAGGCGGTCATGGAAACCCTGCAACTGCCACGGCGCACGCTGAACGAGAAGATGCAGCGGCACGGGTTGGTACGCGAGGATTTCCTCGAGCGCGAATGAGCGGATTCTTGCTCGCTCACGCTTTTCGATAAGCGGAAATCCGCTCATTCAGCCGCTTTCGTAGGGGCGGCGTTGCAGCCCATCGCGGGCAAGCCCGCCCCCCGTGAGGGGGTGCCGTATACCTCAAGAAGTGCGGTTTACAGGGCTTGCGTGGGGGCTGACCGGCCCACGATAGGGCACGCGGCGCCCTCATTTGGATCACCCTGCATCCATTTGGCACACTTTCTGCACTTGTCCCGGCAAGCCGCGCCACGGCGCGCTCCACAAAAACAACGAGAAGGTATCCCTGATGGATAACGCCACCACCCTGCCCGCCGGGGCGGCCCTCGCGCCCGCCGCGGAAAAAACCACCTCCAGCCGTCTCAAGTCGATCTTCAGCGGATCCATCGGCAACATGGTCGAATGGTACGACTGGTACGTCTACGCCGCATTCTCGCTGTACTTCGCCAAGGCCTTCTTCCCGGCTGGCGACACCACCGCCCAACTGCTCAATACCGCCGCGATCTTCGCCGTGGGCTTCCTCATGCGCCCGATCGGTGGCTGGCTGATGGGCCTGTACGCCGACCGCAAGGGCCGCAAGGCCGCGCTGATGGCCTCGGTACTGCTGATGTGCGCAGGCTCCTTGATCATCGCCCTGACCCCGGGCTACGAAAGCATCGGCGTCGCCGCGCCGGTCCTGCTGGTGCTGGCGCGCCTGATGCAGGGCCTATCGGTGGGCGGTGAATACGGCACCTCGGCGACCTACCTCAGCGAGATGGCCACCAAGGACCGCCGTGGCTTCTTCTCCAGCTTCCAGTACGTGACCCTGATCTCCGGCCAGCTCATCGCCCTGGCGGTGCTGATCATCCTGCAACAGACGCTCACCACCGAGCAGTTGTACGCCTGGGGCTGGCGCGTGCCCTTCGTGATCGGCGCGCTGTGCGCGGTGGTCGCCCTGTACCTGCGCCGTGGCATGGAAGAAACCGCCTCCTTCACCAAGAAGGAGAAGGCCAAGGAAAGCCTGATGCGCACCCTGCTGCGCCATCCCAAGGAGCTGATGACCGTGGTCGGCCTGACCATGGGCGGCACCCTGGCGTTCTACACCTACACCACCTACATGCAGAAGTACCTGGTCAACACCGTGGGCATGAGCATCAGCGACTCGACCACCATCTCGGCGGCCACGCTGTTCCTGTTCATGTGCCTGCAACCGGTGATCGGCAGCCTCTCCGACAAGATCGGCCGCCGCCCGATCCTGATCGCCTTCGGCGTGCTCGGTACCCTGTTCACCGTGCCGATCCTCAGCACCCTGCACACCGTGCAGACCTGGTGGGGCGCCTTCTTCCTGATCATGGCGGCGCTGATCATCGTCAGCGGCTACACCTCGATCAACGCGGTGGTCAAGGCCGAGCTGTTCCCCACCGAGATCCGCGCCCTGGGCGTGGGCCTGCCCTACGCCCTGACCGTGTCGATCTTCGGCGGCACCGCCGAGTACGTGGCTCTGTGGTTCAAGAGCGCAGGCATGGAAACCGGCTTCTACTGGTACGTCACCGGCTGCATCGCTTGCTCGCTGCTGGTGTATGCCACCATGAAGGACACCCGCAAGCACTCGCGGATCACCACTGACTGATCCTGCTTGCAAGCCTGCAAAAGGGGCGCTCCGTCTGACGGGGCGCCCCTTTTTCATGGCTATCGTGAGCCGAATAACCCCCTTATTCGGCTCACCAAATGAGCCGAATAAGGCTACTATTGGGCTCATGGCACAACAAGGGGAAACCATGAGCGATCCAATGTGGATCTGGCAGCGGCCAGAGTGGCCTCATTTGCGCTGGGATACAGAGCAGCTTGCCACGCTGCTGCGAAGCTGTGTCGAAACGCAGGGACGTTTGCTGGGCAGGATCGGTGCCGTGGACGAACTCAGCGAAAGCCACAATATCCTGGATACCTTGCTGCAGAACATCATTACGTCCTCCGCCATCGAGGGCGAGCAGCTCAATGTCGGCTCCGTGCGTTCCTCCCTGGCCCGTCGCCTGGGTCTCGAGGGGCATGGTTCGACTACAGCCCGCAGCGAGGGGCTTGCCGAACTGATGCTGGACGCGACGCAGGGATATGACCAGCCCTTGACCCTGCAACGCCTGTTCACCTGGCATCGATGGTTGTTCCCGGCAAGCGACGAGGCCCTGGGTAAACCCATCCTCGTCGGCCAACTGCGGGACGAGGCGCCCATGCAGGTGGTTTCCGGCCGCCTCGACAAACCCAGGGTACATTTCGAAGCGCCCCCGCGAGCCGGGCTGCAAGAGCAGCTCCAGGCGTTTCTCGAATGGTTCGAGGACAGTCGCCACTTCACGCAGTTGGACCCGTTCCTACGCGCCGGCATCGCCCACTTCTGGTTCGTGACCCTGCATCCGTTCGATGATGGCAATGGTCGCCTGACCCGCGCCCTCACTGACCTGGCCCTGGCCCAGGGCGAACGACAGGCCATCCGTTTCCATGCGATGTCCGCCAGCATCCTCGAGGATCGGTCAGGCTATTACGCGGTGCTGGAAAGCAGCCAGAAAGGCGACCTGGACATTACACGCTGGCTAGCCTGGTTCTTGACGACCTTGCTGCGCAGCCTGGAGCAGGCGCTGGTGCGGATCGACCGGGTGTTGGCCAAGGCGCGCTTCTGGCATGCGCACCGCAGTGATGGGCTGCTGCCCGAGCAGGTGAAGGTGCTCAACCGATTGCTCGATGGCGGCCAACGCGGCTTCGAGGCGGGTATCAACGCCAGTCAGTATCAAGCGGTGGCCAAGGTGTCCAAGGCCACCGCCACCCGCCATCTCACCGACCTGCTCGACAAGGGCTGCCTGGTTCGCCTGCCGGGCGGCGGTCGCAGTACCCGCTACCGGGTCAATACGCCCGTTGATGATCAGGTTGAACGATAGAACTTCAACCTGACCCTTCGCACTTAACCCCGAATTAATTCAGCAGAGGCATCCTTCGAAGGGTGGCGAAGTGTCTTTCGCCGCTCCCGGAAAGGGACACCTGACGTGATGCTTCGCAGGTATCTGCACATCAAACAAATCGAAAAAGTAGATTTATTAGCGCTACTTTTTGCGCTTTTTAATCTAATTAATCGGCGTAACATGAAACCCATAGAGCAGAGCAACCCATCGATTCCACTGGAGCAACGACCATGAAAAACAAACTGATCCTGACCCTGGCCCTGTCGGTACTGGCGACCGGCGCCTTCGCCGAAGACGGCTTCGACCGTACCAACGCCCACAACTTCACCGCCGTCCAGACCCAATCGGCGACTTATGCAGAAGATGGTTTCGACCGTACCGGCGCACAACGCTTCGCCGAAGATGGCTTCGACCGTACCGGCGCACAACGCTTCGCCGAAGATGGCTTCGACCGCACTGGCGCACAACGCTTCGCCGAAGATGGCTTCGACCGCACTGGCGCACAACGCTTCGCCGAAGACGGCTTCGACCGCACCCACGCCCACCGCATCGGCTGATCCCGCGATGCGAGCGCCCAGCCCGGCTTCGGCCGGGCTTGATCGTTTCCAGCCGGGCCCAGCCTTGGCACACTAGGCGCCTCGTCCCGCCAAGAGGAAGGGCCACAGGCCCTGCGCAGATGTACTACTACGAACCCGCCAAAGGCCACGGCCTGCCTCATGACCCGTTCAACGCCATCGTCGGCCCCCGGCCCATCGGCTGGATCTCCACCCAGGACCGCGAAGGTCGCCTGAACCTGGCGCCCTACAGTTTTTTCAACGCCTTCAACTACGTGCCGCCGATCATCGGTTTCTGCAGCATCGGCCGCAAAGACAGCCTGAACAACATCGAACAGACCGGTGAATTCGTCTGGAACCTGGCCACCCGCCCGCTGGCCGAGCAGATGAACCAGAGCTGCGTGGCGGTGGCGGCCGAGGTGGATGAATTCCAGTTGAGCGAACTGACGCCCACGGCATCGCGCATCGTCGGGGTACCGCGCGTGGGGGAAAGCCCGGTGGCCTTCGAGTGCAAGGTGAGCCAGATCGTCCAGCTCCAGCGCGCCGACCAGGCGCTGGTGCCCAGTTGGCTGATCCTTGGCGAAGTGGTGGCCGTGCATATCGCCGAGCACCTGCTCAAGGACGGCATCTACGACACTGCCGCCGCCGAGCCCATCCTGCGCGGCGGCGGGCCTGCGGATTACTTCGAGCTGGGCAACTGCTTCAAGATGCCCCGGCCACGGGCCTGATCACCAGACCAGCTCGCCGTCTTCGCTGACGCCTTGCAGGCGCCCGAGCTCGGCGCAGGCGGCTTCGTCGGCGGCCATCGCCGTCTTGAACAGTTGCCCGTCCAGCACCTTGTGGAAACGCGGCGCGCCGCCCATGCCCAGGGCCTTCACGGCGATCGCGGCGTGGTAGCCGCCGCCCTCTGCCGGAACCATTGCCGAAACCGCTTCGAAGCGGGGGAATTCTCTACGTGCCATCGTGCCTGTATCCACGTGTTGATCGAAGGGCGGCATTCTAACCTGGCGAGTGCCGGGCACAATCGGTGCTGCCTATTCGGGCCCAGGCATCATGCAAAGGTATGCAGGTCGAGGCTCGCGACCACCTGCGCCTGCACCAGCTCGCCGAACAGGTCCAGGGTCGGCGAGGCGAAGTAGCCGCTCATGGCCTGCTGGTCGCGCCAGCTGCCACTGAGCAGCCAGAGGTCCGTATCGGCCTGGGAGCGCTGCACGGTGAAACTCAGGCAGCCGGGCGTCTGCAACGAGGGTTCGAGCAGGTCACGCAGGCGCGCGCCCAACTCCGCCGAACGACCGCTGCTGGCCCGGATGAAAGCCAGGTGAGTGACCGGTTGAGGCTGGGTCATGAACGTTCTCCTTGAAGCAGACGGACGGAAAGGCCAGGCTGGCAAGGTTAGGCCCTCGCCCGCGCGCGCCGTTAGGCCATTACTGCCGGCCGCTTGCCTGATCCTGCAACCGTGCAGGATCAGGCAAGCGAGGAGCAGCTTTCGACTAGCGCCCACCCTTGCCCGAACCTATCCTGCGTCGGTCAGTAGAGGAAACCCGCCATGACCACGCCCACGCCCCCCGCCCCGTCCCTGGAGCTACAACGCCAGGAGCTGGCCGACCTGATCCTGCGCCATGCCGGCGAGCCCTACGGCACGGCCTCGGCGGTCGACGACCTGTACCTGGTGGCCTACCGGGAAAACGTGCGTTCGGTGCCGAGCCTGGCGCAACCTGCCCTGTGTGTCCTGGCCCAGGGCAGCAAGAGCCTGTTCCTGGGCGACGAGCAATACACCTACGACCCATTGCACTACATGGTGGTGTCGGTAACCCTGCCGATCAGCCGGGTGCGCCTGGACGCCAGCCCCGAGACGCCCAGCCTGGGCCTGCGCCTGGACATCGACCCGGCACAGATCAGCCAACTGATCGCCGAAAGCGGGCCGATGCTGGTGCCCAACCTTCCTTCTGGCCGTGGCCTGTATGTGGAAAAGACCGATCCGCAGTTGCTCGATGCCTTGCTACGTCTGGTGCGCCTGCTCGACGCCCCCCGGGATATCCCCATGCTGGCGCCACTGATCCGCCGGGAAATCCTCTATCGCCTGCTACGCGGGCCACAGGGCTACCGCCTGTACGAGATCGCCCTGGCCAACAGCCAGACCCACCGGGTCAGCCAGGCCATCGCCTGGCTCAACCAGCACTTCCAGCGACCGCTGCGCATCGAAGATCTGGCGCGCGAGGTCAACCTCAGTACCTCGACCTTGCACCATCGATTCAAGGCAGTGACCTCGATGAGCCCCCTGCAGTACCAGAAGCAGTTGCGCCTGCAGGAAGCGCGGCGGTTGATGCTCAATGAGGGGCTCGAAGCCGCGGTGGCGGGGTACCGGGTGGGCTACGAAAGCCCGTCTCAGTTCAGCCGGGAGTACAGCAGGCTGTATGGCGCACCGCCGATCCGTGACGTGGCGCGGCTGCGTACCGCTGCCGATTGAAGGCCGGGTTGCGCTGCCATGATGGGGCGCGCAGCGGCCCCGATGCAGCCGCTTCGCCGTACCTGTCAGCCCCCCACCGCCGTCTGCCACTGGGCTTGGTCGATCTGGATCAAGGTCGGCCCCTGGCGCTCCACAGCCTGGCGCAGCGCGGCCTGCAACTGGCCCACGTCCTCCACCTGCTGCGCCGCGGCGCCCAGGGCCCGGGCGACACCGATGAAGTCCGGCGTATGGATGTCCACGCCCACCGGTTCGATGGCCCGGTTGACCATGTATTTCTTGATTTCCTCGTAACCCTGGTTGTTCCACAGCAGCACGATCAACGGCACCTGGGCCTCCACCGCGCTGGCCAGTTCAGGCAGGGTGAACTGCAAGCCGCCATCGCCGATCAGGCAGATGGCTGGTGAACGCTCGTCCACCTGCCCGCCGCTGCCGAGCCAGGCGCCCATGGCCGCCGGTAGGGCGTAGCCAAGGGTGCCGTAGCCGGTCGAGGCGTTGAACCAGCGCCGTGGCTGGTCCATGTCCAAGGTCAGGTTGCCGGTGTACACCGGCTGGGTCGAGTCGCCCACCAGGATGGCGTCGGGCAGGGTTTCCAGCACGCTGGTGAGCAGGCGTGTCTGGCTCAGGGTCGGCGGGTCCCAAGTGGTCGACAAGTCCTGGCGCAGGCGAGCGGCACGCACGGCGCCCCAGGCGGGGTCACGCACCGGTTGCATCTGAGTCTGCAAGGCATCGAGCAAGGCCTCGGCCGCCTGCTCGGCATCTGCCACCAGCGCCAGTTCCGGCAGGTAGTTGCGCACGGTCTGGTCCGGGTCGATGTCTATGCGCAGCAGGCTGCCGGGAATCTCGAAGCCGCCTTTGAAGGTCACGTCGTAGTCGGTCTCGGCAAGCTCGGTGCCGATGGCCAGCACCACGTCGGCCTCGGCGACCAGCGCGCGAGTGGCCGGCAGCGACTGGGTCGAACCGATCTGCAACGGATGCCCGGACGGCAGCAAGCCCTTGGCATTGATGGTCAGCGCCACCGGTGCCTGCAAGTGCTCCGCCAGGCGGGCCAGGGCCGTGCCCGCCGCCAGGGCGCCGCCACCGGCGAGGATCAACGGCCGCCGCGCCGAGGCCAGGCGCTCGGCCATGAGCGCCACACCCCGTGGCGCCGCGCCCGCCCGACCGGTGCGCACGGGACGACCCGGCAGCAGGTGGCCGGCCGGCTCGACCAGCACATCCAGGGGGATCTCGATATGCACCGGCCTTGGCCGGGCACCGTCGAACACGGCAAAGGCACGGGCCAGCACCTGGGGCAGGTCGTCGGCACTCATCAAGGTATGGGAGAACGCCGCCACACCGGCGACCAACCCTGCCTGGCTGGGCAGCTCGTGCAACTTGCCGCGACCGCCGCCGAGTTGGTCGCGGGCCTGCACGCTGGAAATCACCAGCATCGGGATCGAGTCGGCATAGGCTTGGCCCATGGCCGTGGTGATGTTGGTCATGCCAGGGCCGGTGATGATGAAACACACCCCCGGCTTGCCACGGGTGCGCGCATAGCCGTCGGCCATGAACCCGGCCCCCTGCTCGTGGCGTGGGGTGATGTGCCGGATCGACGATCCCGCCAGGCCGCGATACAGCTCCACGGTATGCACGCCAGGAATGCCGAAGACATGCTCCACGCCATAGCCTTCGAGGAGTTCGACCAGTACTTCGCCACAGGTTGCCATCTGTCTTTTACCTGATTCTTGTTGAGACCAGTGACCATGGAACCAAGGCATGGCTATCGCCACAATGCAAAAAAACACATACTAGTCATGTCTTGTGATCATGGCTCAGCGCAATGAAACGTCTGCCTCCTCTACCGGCCCTGCACACCTTTCTGGTCACCGCCCAACATTGCAATTTCACCCGCGCGGCGCAGCAGCTGCACATCACCCAGGGCGCGGTCAGCCGGCAGATCGCCGGGCTCGAGGAACACCTGGGCTATGCCCTGTTCCAGCGCCAGGCCCGTGGCCTGGCACTGACCCGCGAGGGCCAGGACTGGTTGCCCCGGGTGCAGCAGGTGTTCGCCCTCATCGAGCAGGGCGTGCGCGAAGTCGGCGGGCGCAGCGCCGTCCTGCAGCTCAAGGCGCCCACCTGCGTGATGCGCTGGCTGCTGCCACGGCTGATGGAATGGCAGGCCCTGCGCCCGGACGTGCCGGTGGAGCTGACCACCACCGTGCAGCACGGCGTGGACCTGCGCCGCGAAGGCTTCGATGCCGCCGTAGTCTATGGCGGGCCACCGAGCCCGGGCCTGCAGGTGCGCAAGCTATTCGACGAGCAACTGACGCCGGTCTGCGCCCCGTCGTTGCTGCAGGGCGCCGCGTCGTTGGCGTGCCTGGAGGACCTGTCCCGGCACATGCTGCTGCACCCCTCGTCGGACGAGCATGACTGGCGGCTGTGGCTACAGGCGGCGGGAGCGGCGTTCGAGCCGCAGGGGCCCAGGCAGCATTTCCAGACCCTGGACATGGCGATGGCCATGGCTGCCCAGGGTACCGGCGTGGCGATCGGCGACTGGGCGCTGATTGGCGACGACCTGCTCAGCGGCCGGCTGTGCATGCCTTTCGGGCTGAAGGTGGCAACCGGCAAGGGCTACTACCTGGTCTGCCCTGCCAAGCCGCTGCCGCCGGGGCTGGTCGAGCTGATGGATTGGCTCGAGGATCGCGCCAGGCAGTGATCCCAGGTTGACCTATGCTTGTAGGTATCACCTGTTGCAGCAACAGGAGGTACGCACCATGAGCATCAGATCCAGACGCTGGACCCTTGCCCTCATCGTGATCGCCGTCGCGGGGCTCTATGGTTCGGCCTGCTGGCGAGTCGAATTGCTGCGCAACCAACCCAACGCCGCGGCAAGCTGCGCCCAGGAGCATTGCGTGCCGCACACCGCGACCTTGAGCGCCGTGCGCTGAACCGACTGCACCGCGCCGATCACTCCTCGACGCTCATGTACTCCTTGGCCCAGCGAATGTAGTCCTCGGGCTGGGTGTAGGTATGCGACAGCTCGGTGGCGCTGAGGCTCTCGGACTTGTTCTGCTGCCCGCGTTGCAGACGCAGGCAGTCGTAGGTGGCCTTGATCGCGGCGAAGTAGGCGGCATGGCCGTCGACCACCACCCGCACGCCCAGGCGCGCCAGGCGCTCGTCGTCACGCAGGTTCGGGTTGCCGTAGCTGACCAGCATCAGTGGCACCGTCAGGTGCTCGGCGATCTGCTCCAGATGGTCGAAATCCCTCACACCCACCATGCAGATACCATCGGCCCCGGCCTTCTGGTAGCTCTGGGTGCGGACGATGATTTCCTCGGTGCTCAGCACGCCGGCGTTGGTCCGGGCGATGATCGACAGCGCCGAGTCGACCCGCGCCTCGAGGGCCGCGCGGATCTTGCCGACCCCTTCCTCCACCGGGATCAGGTCGGTGGACTTGCGGCCGAACTGCGCCGGCAGCAGGGTATCCTCGATGGTCAGCGCGGCCACGCCGGCGCGCTCCAGCTCGATCACCGTGCGCATCACGTTGAGGGCGTTGCCGTAGCCGTGGTCGGCATCGGCGATCACCGGCAACTGGGCCACCCGGCCGATGCGAGTGGCCTGCTCGACGAACTCGCTCAGGGTGATCAGGGCGAAATCGGGCGCGGCCAGCACCTGAAGCGAGGCCACCGAACCACCGAGGATGCCGACCTCGAAGCCCAGGTCGGCGGCGATGCGGGCCGACATGGGGTCAAACACCGACGCGGTGTGAAAGCACGAACCTGAAGCCAGCAGTTCGCGGAAGGCAAAACGCAGATCGTGGTGGGAAGCCTTGGACATGATCACTCCGCTTGTAAGGTGAAAATTGAACCTGACCTGTTCCAACCGTCGCCATCTGGGCGGTCATGCTCGACATGCAGGCAGAGGAATAGAAGGTGTGGGAAACAGCGCTGGGAAATCCTGCGGCAATGCGTTGCACCATGCTGGTGCAGACCGCGGATTTCAGCGACTGCGGCCAGGTCACGATATCACGCAGCCATGCAGCACTGGATGAATGCGCCAATGCCGATCTTGCATAGGGGATGCACGTAGTACATAGGAAGCTACCTAACTCAGGTTACAATCCGGCGGTTGGCGCGATAGCGAGGTGAGCTATTCAGGGGGCGCGAAGCGACCCTGATGAGATACCACGACTCGAACCGCCCTGATACACCCCATTCCCCGACAAGGTATGCCCGTGACCGCCGCCCTCCCCCCTGCCGTGCTGCGCAGCGTCCTCACCGCCCTGATGCTGGCGATCTTCCTCGGCGCCCTGGACCAGACCATCGTCGCCGTGTCCATGCCCGCGATCTCCGCGCAGTTCAACGATGTCGGCCTGCTGGCCTGGGTCATCTCCGGCTACATGGTGGCCATGACCGTGGCCGTGCCGATCTATGGCAAGCTCGGCGACCTCTACGGACGCCGACGCATGATCCTCACCGGCACCGCCGTGTTCACCCTGGCCTCGGTAGCCTGCGCCCTGGCCCAGGACATGCAGCAACTGGTGCTGGCACGGGTGGTCCAGGGCATCGGGGCCGGCGGCATGGTGTCGGTGAGCCAGGCGATCATCGGCGACTTCGTCCCGCCTCGGGAACGCGGTCGCTACCAGGGCTACTTCAGCAGCATGTACGCCCTGGCCAGCGTGGCCGGGCCGGTGCTCGGCGGCTGGCTGACCGAATACCTGTCATGGCGCTGGGTGTTCTGGATCAACCTGCCGCTGGGCCTGTTCGCCCTATGGGCGATCCACCGTGCCCTGGGCAACATGCCCGGCCAACGGCGCGACGCGCAGGTGGACTATCTCGGCGCGCTGCTGCTGATCCTCGGGCTGGGCAGCCTGCTGCTGGGCATCACCCTGGTCGGCCAGGGCCATGCCTGGCTGGCGCCACCGGTACTGGCGCTGTTCGCCACGGCCCTGCTGGGGCTGCTGCTGTTCGTCGGGCATGAGCGGCGCTGCGCCGAGCCGCTCCTGCCCCTGCAACTGTTCGGCAACCGCGCGGCGGTCCTGTGCTGGTGCACGGTGTTCTTCGCCAGCTTCCAGTCGATCGCCCTGACCATGCTCATGCCCCTGCGCTACCAGGGCATCACCGGCGCCGGCGCCGACAGCGCCGCCCTACACCTGCTGCCGCTGGCCATGGGCCTGCCCTTGGGCGCCTTCTGTGGTGGGCGCATGACCAGCCTCACCGGCCGCTACCGGCCGCAGATCCTCGCCGGCGCCGTGCTGATGCCCGTGGCCATCGCCGCCATGGCCCTGACGCCGCCGCAAGCGGGCGTGCTCAGTGCCGTATTCATGTCGCTGGCCGGCATCGCCTGCGGCCTGCAGTTCCCCACCTCGCTGGTGGGCGCGCAGAGCGCGGTCGAGATGAAGGACATCGGCGTTTCCACCAGCACCACCAACTTGTTCCGCTCCCTCGGCGGTGCCATGGGGGTGGCGTGCATGTCCAGCCTGCTGCTGGCGCTGCTGCACCAGGGTGGTTTCGAGTTGTTGGGCAATCCGCTGCTGGGCAGCCTGAAGGCGGGTGAAGCGGACCCGGTGACCCAGGCACGGTTGCTGGAGACGTTTCGTCATCTGCTGCTGGCCAGCGCCGGGGTATCGCTGATCGGGCTGGGGGCTGCACTGGCGATGCCCGACCGCCAACTGCGGGGGCATTGAGGATGCTGGGGCCGCTCGGGCGCCGCATTAACCTCCCCTTAATACAGAGGGGAAACACTTCATCACAATCCTTCACAAAGTGTCATTTGCGCAGGGAGGGACTCAAGCGCAGCATATCTAGCCCCGTGTCGACCCATTTTTCAGCATCGCCCAACAGGTCGAAGCTGTCCGGCAACAGCAACCAACGCCCGATCAAGCCATCGACATAGGCGAACAGGGCGATGGCCGCACGTTGCACGTCCAGGTCGGCGGGCAATTGCTCGCGGCGCACGGCATTGGTCATGGCCAGGGTGATGCCCTCATGGCAATCCAGGACCGCTCCCTGGCGCTGCTGGCGGATTTCACACATGTCGTCGGTGAACTCGCACTTGTGATGCAGGATTTCATTGATACGCCGGGTGCGCGCGTCGAGCGCCAGCTCGTTGAGCACCTGCAGCAACAGCGTGCGCATGCAGCCGAGCGGGTCGACCTCGTCCTCGCTCTCGCTCGCGCGGGCCAGGTGGTCATGGGTCTCGTGCAGGCTGTCGAGCAATGCCTGGATCAGGTCGGCCTTGTTGCTGAAATGCCAGTAGATCGCCCCGCGGGTCACGCCCGCCAGCTCGGCGATGTCGGCCAGGGTGGTTCGCGCAACCCCGCGCTTGTAGAAGGCCTTTTCCGCCGCCTCGATGATCTGGGCGCGGGTTTCCTGGGCTTCCTCTTTGGTTCGACGGACCATGGCAGCTCAACCTCTATCACGGCCCGCACGCTCGCATGGCGTGCGGTCATCAGGCCGGGGTCGCCTCTTTCAGGGCCTCACCCGGTGTATGTGTCCAGTCCGCGGGGGGATTCACACCCCTCTGCGGTATTTACAAACAAGCATGAATGTAAGTATATTCGTTAGTAAGCTATTTATCCACTGGATAAGTATTTTTCCGATAGGACACTTCCACTATTCTTGAGCGTCTCCCAGCTCTAGCGACCCGAGGATCCTCATGCAATTCAAGCCAGCCGTCACCGCCCTGGTTTCCGCCGTCGCCCTGGCAACCTTGCTAAGTGGCTGTAACAAAGAAGAAGCAGCGCCCGCGGCGCAGGCTCCTCTGGTCGGCGTCGTTACCCTCCAGCCACAGGCCTACACCCTGACCAGCGAACTGCCGGGACGCACCAGCGCCTACCGGGTCGCCGAGGTTCGTCCACAGGTCAACGGCATCATTCTCAAGCGCCTGTTCAAGGAAGGCAGCGACGTCAAGGCCGGCCAACAGCTGTACCAGATCGACCCGGCCATCTACGAAGCCAACCTGGCCAATGCCCAGGCCAACCTGCAAGCCACCCGCTCGCTGGCCGAGCGCTACAAGCAGCTGATCGACGAGCAGGCTGTCTCCAAGCAGGAATACGACGACGCCAATGCCAAACGATTGCAGGCTGAAGCCTCGCTCAAGAGCGCCCAGATCGACCTGCGCTACACCAAGGTCCTGGCCCCGATCAGCGGCCGCATCGGTCGCTCGTCGGTCACCGAAGGCGCGCTGGTGAACAACGGCCAGAGCAACGCCATGGCCACCATCCAGCAGCTCGACCCGATCTACGTCGACGTCACCCAGTCCACCGCCGAGCTGCTCAAGCTGCGCCGCGACCTGGAAAGCGGCCAGTTGCAGAAGGCCGGCGAGAATGCCGCCAAGGTCCAGCTGGTGCTGGAAGACGGCAGCCTGTTCGGCCAGGAAGGCCGCCTGGAGTTCTCCGAAGTCGCGGTCGACGAGACCACCGGCTCGGTGACCCTGCGGGCGATCTTCCCCAACCCCGAGCACACCCTGCTGCCCGGCATGTTCGTGCATGCCCGCCTGCAGGCCGGGGTCAACGCCAACGCCATCCTGGCCCCACAGCAGGGCGTGACCCGGGACCTCAAGGGCAACCCGACCGCGCTGGTGGTCAACCAGGAGAACAAGGTCGAGCTGCGTAACCTCAAGGCCAACCGCACCCTGGGCAACGACTGGCTCATCGAGGAAGGCCTCAACCCGGGCGACCGCCTGATCACCGAAGGCCTGCAGTTCGTCCGCCCGGGCGTCGAGGTCAAGGTCAGCGAGGCCACCAACGTCAAGAAAGCGGTCAATCCAGCCCAGGCCAATGCGGCAAGCGCAGGCGGCAAAGGGGAGTAAGACATGTCGAAGTTCTTTATCGATCGCCCGATCTTCGCCTGGGTGATCGCATTGGTGATCATGCTGGTGGGCGCGTTGTCGATCCTGCGCCTGCCGATCAGCCAGTATCCCAACATCGCGCCGCCGGCCATCGCCATCGCCGTGACCTACCCGGGCGCCTCGGCGCAGACCGTGCAGGACACCGTGGTGCAGGTGATCGAGCAGCAGCTCAACGGTATCGACAACTTGCGTTATGTGTCCTCGGAGAGCAACTCCGACGGCAGCATGACCATCACCGCCACCTTCGAGCAGGGTACCAACCCCGACACCGCGCAGGTCCAGGTACAGAACAAGCTGAACCTGGCCACCCCGCTGCTGCCGCAGGAAGTGCAGCAGCAAGGTATCCGCGTGACCAAGGCAGTGAAGAACTTCCTGCTGGTGATCGGCCTGGTGTCCGAAGACGGCAGCATGACCAAGGACGACCTGGCCAACTACATCGTCTCCAACATGCAGGACCCGATCTCGCGGACCGCCGGCGTGGGTGACTTCCAGGTGTTCGGTGCCCAGTACGCCATGCGTATCTGGCTCGACCCGGCCAAGCTGAACAAGTACCAGCTGACCCCGGTGGACGTGCGCACCGCCGTCGCCGCGCAGAACGTGCAGGTGTCCTCCGGCCAGCTCGGCGGCCTGCCGGCCATGCCGGGTACCCAGCTCAACGCCACCATCATCGGCAAGACCCGCCTGCAGACCGCCGAGCAGTTCGAGAAGATCCTGCTCAAGGTCAACCGCGACGGCTCCCAGGTGCGCCTGGGCGATGTCGCCAAGGTCGGCCTGGGTGGCGAGAACTACGCCATCAGCGCCCAGTACAACGGCATGCCGGCGTCGGGCCTGGCGGTCAAGCTGGCCACCGGCGCCAACGCCCTGGAAACCGCCAAGGCGCTGCGCCAGACCATCAGCGACCTCGAGCCCTTCTTCCCGCCAGGGGTGAAGGCCGTGTTCCCGTACGACACCACCCCAGTGGTCACCGAATCGATCAGCGGCGTGATCCACACCCTGGTCGAGGCCGTGGTGCTGGTGTTCCTGGTGATGTACCTGTTCCTGCAGAACTTCCGCGCCACCATCATCACCACCATGACCGTACCGGTGGTATTGCTGGGCACCTTCGGCATCCTTGCCGCGGCCGGCTTCAACATCAACACCCTGACCATGTTCGCCATGATCCTGGCCATCGGCCTGCTGGTGGACGACGCCATCGTCGTGGTGGAGAACGTCGAGCGGGTGATGGCCGAGGAAGGCCTGCCGCCGAAGGAGGCGACCAAACGCTCCATGGGGCAGATCCAGGGCGCGCTGGTCGGTATCGCCCTGGTGCTCTCGGCGGTACTGCTGCCGATGGCGTTCTTCGGCGGCTCCACCGGCGTGATCTACCGGCAGTTCTCCATCACCATCGTCTCGGCCATGGGCCTGTCGGTGCTGGTGGCGCTGATCTTCACCCCGGCGCTGTGCGCCACCATGCTCAAGGCCATCCCCAAGGGCGAGCACCATGTGGCCAAGCGCGGCTTCTTCGGCTGGTTCAACCGCAACTTCGACCGCAGCGTGCGCGGCTACGAACGCAGCGTGGGCACCATCCTGCGCAACAAGGTGCCGTTCCTGCTGGCCTATGCGCTGATCGTCGTCGGCATGATCTGGTTGTTCATGCGCATCCCCACCGCGTTCCTCCCGGAAGAAGACCAGGGCGTACTGTTCGCCCAGGTACAGACCCCGGCCGGCTCCAGCGCCGAACGTACCCAGGTGGTGGTCGACCAGATGCGTGAATACCTGCTCACGGACGAAGCCGACACCGTGTCGTCGGTGTTCACCGTGACCGGCTTCAACTTCGCCGGCCGTGGCCAGAGCTCGGGCATGGCGTTCATCATGCTCAAGCCCTGGGACGAGCGCTCGGCGGAAAACAGCGTGTTCAACCTGGCCACCCGCGCCCAACAGCACTTCTTCAGCTTCCGCGATGCGATGGTGTTCGCCTTCGCCCCGCCGGCGGTACTCGAACTGGGTAACGCCACCGGCTTCGACGTGTTCCTCCAGGACCGCGCCGGCGTCGGCCACGAGAAGCTCATGGAAGCGCGCAACGAGTTCCTCGCCAAGGCCGCGCAGAGCAAGATCCTCACCGCGGTACGCCCCAACGGCCTGAACGACGAGCCGCAGTACCTGCTGACCGTCGACGACGAGCGCGCCAGTGCCTTGGGCGTGACCATCGCCGACATCAACAACACCCTGTCGATCGCCCTCGGCGGCAGCTACGTCAACGACTTCATCGACCGCGGCCGGGTCAAGAAGGTGTACATCCAGGGCGAGTCGAGCGCCCGGATGAGCCCGGAAGACCTGCAGAAGTGGTACGTGCGCAACGGCAATGGCGAGATGGTGCCGTTCTCCGCCTTCGCCAGCGGCCAATGGACCTACGGCTCGCCGAAGCTGTCGCGCTACAACGGCGTCGAGGCGGTCGAGATCCTCGGTGCCCCGGCCCCAGGCTACAGTACCGGTGAGGCCATGGCCGAGGTCGAGCGCATCGCGGGCGAACTGCCCTCGGGCATCGGCTACTCCTGGACCGGCATGTCCTACGAGGAAAAACTCTCCGGCTCGCAGATGCCGGCGCTGTTCGCCCTCTCGGTCCTGTTCGTGTTCCTCTGCCTGGCAGCGCTGTACGAAAGCTGGTCGATCCCGATCGCCGTGGTCCTGGTGGTGCCCCTGGGTATCATCGGTGCGCTGATCGCCACCAGCATGCGCGGGCTGTCCAACGACGTGTACTTCCTGGTCGGCCTGCTGACCACCATTGGCCTGGCGGCGAAGAACGCGATCCTGATCGTCGAGTTCGCCAAGGAGCTGCACGAGCAGGGCAACAGCCTGTACGACGCGACCATCGAGGCCTGCCGCATGCGTCTGCGCCCGATCATCATGACCTCGCTGGCGTTCATCCTCGGCGTGGTACCGTTGACCATCGCCAGCGGCGCGGGCTCGGGCAGCCAGCACGCCATCGGCACCGGGGTGATCGGCGGCATGACCAGTGCGACCGTGCTGGCCATCTTCTGGGTACCGCTGTTCTTCGTCGCCGTGTCGTCGCTGTTCGGCAGCAAGAAGCCGGAGGCCGACGCCACCCCTGAAACTCCACGTTATGAGGCTGGGCAATGACCAAGTCCTTGCTGTCCCTGGCGGTAACCGCCTTCATCCTCGGCGGTTGCTCGCTGATCCCCGACTACCAGGCCCCGGAATCGCCGGTGGCCGCGCAGTGGCCGCAAGGCCCTGCGTACTCGCCGACCGAGTCGGCCGAGGTGGCCGCCGCCGAACAGGGCTGGCGCCAGTTCTTCCACGACCCGGCGCTGCAGCAGCTGATCCAGACCGCCCTGGTGAACAACCGCGACCTGCGTGTCGCGGCGCTGAACATCGACGCCTACCGGGCGCAGTACCGCATCCAGCGGGCCGACCTGTTCCCGGCGGTCTCGGCCAATGGCAGCGGCAGCCGCCAGCGGGTTCCGGCGAACATGTCGCAGACTGGCGAATCGGGCATCACCAGCCAGTATTCGGCCACCCTCGGTGTCAGCGCCTATGAGCTGGACCTGTTCGGCCGGGTGCGCAGCCTGACCCAGCAGGCCCTGGAAACCTACCTGTCCAGCGAGCAGGCACGCCGCTCCACGCAGATCAGCCTGGTGGCCAGCGTGGCCAACGCCTACTACACCTGGCAGGCCGACCAGGCCCTGCTCAAGCTGACCGAGGAAACCCTCAAGACCTACGAGGAAAGCTACAACCTGACCCGCCGCAGCAACGAGGTCGGCGTGGCCTCCGCGCTCGACCTGAGCCAGGCACGCACCGCCGTGGAAGGCGCGCGGGTCAAGCTGTCGCAGTACCAACGCCTGGTCGCCCAGGACCTCAACAGCCTGACCGTGCTGCTGGGCACCGGCGTGCCGGCCGACCTGCCGGCACCGCTCAAGCTCGACGCCGACCAACTGGCCAAGATCCCCGCCGGCCTGCCGTCGGACCTGCTGCAGCGCCGCCCGGACATCCAGGAAGCCGAGCACCTGCTCAAGGCGGCCAACGCCAATATCGGCGCGGCCCGCGCGGCGTTCTTCCCGAGCATCAGCCTGACCGCCAATGCCGGCACCCTGAGCCCGGACATGGACGGGCTGTTCAAGGGCGGCTCCGGCACCTGGCTGTTCCAGCCGCAGATCAACCTGCCGATCTTCACCGCCGGCAGCCTGAAGGCGAGCCTGGACTACTCGAAGATCCAGAAGGACATCAACGTCGCCAAGTACGAAAAGACCATCCAGACCGCCTTCCAGGAAGTCTCCGATGGCCTGGCCGCACGCAAGACCTTCGAGGAGCAGCTGCAGGCGCAGCGCGACCTGGTATCGGCCAACCAGGACTACTACCGCCTGGCCGAGCGCCGCTACCGCATCGGCATCGACAGCAACCTGACCTTCCTCGACGCCCAGCGCAACCTGTTCAGCGCCCAGCAGGCGCTGATCAGCGACCGGCTCTCGCAACTGGTCAGCGAGGTCAACCTGTACAAGGCCCTCGGCGGCGGCTGGTACGAGCGCACCGGCCAGGCCAACCAGCAGGCCTCGGTGGATACGCCCAAAGGCTGATCGTCCAGCAGCGACATCGAGCCCACCCTTGCGGTGGGCTTTTTTGTGTCAAATGACACCTTGGAGCTGCTTTGCCGACGATAGGGCCAAGGTGAACGGCGAAAATTAACCAGCCCGAACATTTCGTTCGATAATCGCCCCTTTCCGCTTGCAGCGAATTGCCTCGCCCCTCCCCGCCCCGCACCATCGCCCAGGCAACGTTGCACAAGTTCATCAAGAACCAGCGCCGAACCTGCGACCCGCACCGCAGTGCACCGGCTCGCCCAGATAAAAACAAGAGATCCACCACCGATGAGCACTTTGCAACCCGCACGCCAGTTGTTGCCCGGCCTATTGGCTATCTCCTGCGCCCTGCCCGCCCTGGCCGCCGAAAGCGGTTTCCTGGAAGACGCCACGGCGACGCTCAACCTGCGCAATTTCTACCTCAACCGCAACTTCGTCGACCCGGCCAATCCCCAGGGCAAGGCCGAGGAATGGACCCAGAGCTTCATCCTCGACGCCCGCTCCGGCTTCACCCAGGGCACCCTCGGCTTCGGTGTCGATGTGCTGGGGCTGTACTCGGTCAAGCTCGATGGCGGCAGGGGCACCGCCGGCACCCATCTGCTGCCGGTGCATGACGACGGCCGCCCGGCCGACGATTTCGGCCGCCTGGGCGTTGCCTTCAAGGCCAAGCTGTCGCAGACCGAACTGAAGATCGGCGAGTGGATGCCGGTGCTGCCGATCCTGCGTGCCGATGACGGCCGCTCACTGCCGCAGACCTTCCGTGGCGGCCAACTCACGTCCCGGGAAATCGACGGCCTGACCCTGTACGCCGGCCAGTTCCGTGGCAACAGCCCGCGCAACGATGCCAGCATGGAAGACATGTCGCTCAACGGTCGCGCCGCCTTCACCTCCGACCGCTTCGACTTCGCCGGCGGCGAGTACACGTTCAACGACAAGCGCACCCTGGTCGGCCTGTGGGACGCCCGGCTCAAGGACATCTACCGCCAGCAATACATCAACCTGGTGCACAGCCAGCCCCTGGGTGACTGGACCCTGGGCGCCAACCTCGGCTACTTCATCGGCAGCGAAGACGGCGCCGAACGCGCCGGTGCGCTGGACAACCGTACCGCCTCGGCCATGCTCTCGGCCCGCCATGGCGGGCACACCCTGTACCTGGGCTTGCAGAAGGTCAGCGGCGATGACGCCTGGCTGCGGGTCAACGGCACCAGCGGCGGCACCCTGGCCAACGACAGCTACAACTCGAGCTTCGACAATGCCAAGGAACGCTCCTGGCAGCTGCGCCACGATTTCAACTTCGTCACCCTCGGTCTCCCCGGCCTGACCTTGATGAATCGCTACATCAAGGGCGACAACGTACACATCGGCGGCATCAGCGACGGCAAGGAATGGGCACGGGAGACGGAACTGGCCTACGTCATACAGGCCGGCCCCTTCAAGGACCTGTCGCTGAAATGGCGCAACTCCACCATGCGACGCGACTTCAGCAGCAACGCCTTCGACGAGAACCGGCTGATCGTCAGCTATCCGCTTGGGCTGTTGTGATATCGGAGCAATCAGGGCTGCTTTGCAGCCCCAATCCGCTTGGCTGACCAGCATCGAAGGTATGCCTGCAAGGCCCTGTGGGGCTTGCCCGCGAACGGGTTTCTATGCAAATAGCAAAAACGAATAATAAACAGCCAAGCAATATGTTGACGCTATATAAAGCCAAGGCTAAAAACGAACCCTGACCACCCGCCGTAGAGCCTCACCATGGACCTCCGCCAGCTGCGCTACTTCATTGCCCTCACCGAATACCGCAGCTTCGTCCGTGCCGCCGATGCCATGGGCATCACCCAGCCGGCCTTCAGCCGCGCCATCCAGGGCCTGGAGCAGGTGCTGGGTTGCGCACTGGTGGACCGTGGCAGCAAGAACCTGCAGCCCACGCCCGAAGGCCAGGTGGTCCTGCAGCACGCCCGGCGCCTGGTGCAGGGCGCAGCGCAGTTGAGCAACGAGGTGCTGCAGATGACCAAGCTCGACGCCGGCGAGCTGCACTTCGGCAGCGGCCCGGCCCTGGCCGTGCGCCTGGTGCCCGAGGCCCTGCAGCACTTCATCGCGGCGCATCCCGGGATCCGCACCGCGCTGCTGGTGGACAACGCCGAACGCCTGGGCCAGGCCCTGCGCCGCGAGCAGATCGAGTTCTTCGTCGACGACATCCGCCCGTTCGAGGCCGACCCGAACTTCCACACCGAACCGCTCACGCCCCGCCCCGGCCTGTTTTTCTGCCGCCCTGGGCACCCACTGCTGGCCAAGGACAGCCTGTCGACCAACGACCTGTTCGCTTACCCGCTGGCCAGCGCCCTGCTCGTGCCTGGCGTGCGCAAGCGCCTGGCCAACCTCAGCGGGCGTAACGACTTCACCCCGCACCTGCAGACCGAGCACCTGGCGGTGCTGCGCAGCGTGGTGCTGGCCAGCGATGCCATCGGCAGCGCCAGCGAGGAGGCGGTGGCCGAAGACCTGGCCACTGGGCGCCTGGTGCGCCTGCACTGGCGCAACCTGCCACCGGGGCTGGAGGTATTGAGCGTGAGCTGCGGGGTGGTCAGCCGCAGCGGCTATCGCCTGTCGCCGGCGGCACGTGCGATGATCGAGACCCTGCTCCAGCTCGACGCCCAGTCCTCCTCGACAGGCAGTTCCGCTCGCCAGGGCAACCGGCAGCCGCGCCACGATCATTCGCCGCGCTGATGCCTGCGCATCAACGCCGCACAGTTCCGGGAGGCCAGGCCTCGCGCTATGCTCATGCATAACGATTCGTCGCGCTCCTGCCAGGGCGCCAAGGAGGAACGACAATGAAAAGCCTCGTCGATCACCTGAGCCAATACGCGGCCTATCACCGCGACCCACGCAACATCGCCACCCATTTCGTCGGCATCCCGCTGATCGTGCTGGCGGTGACGATCCTCCTGTCACGGCCCGGCTGGGCACTGGCCGGTGTCTGGCTCTCCCCGGCATTGCTGGTGGCCGCGGCGTCGGTATGGTTCTACCTGCGCCTGGACCTGCGCTTCGGGTTGGTCATGGGCGCGCTGCTAGGGCTGTGCCTGTGGGCCGGGCAGGCGCTGGCGGTGCAGGCTACCGGGCTGTGGCTAAGCGCCGGGCTGGGCGCGTTCGTGGTGGGCTGGATCATCCAGTTCGTCGGGCACTATTACGAAGGTCGCAAGCCGGCGTTCGTCGACGATGTCAGCGGGCTGATCATCGGGCCGCTGTTCGTGGTGGCGGAGTTGGCGTTCATGCTGGGATTGTGCCCGGCACTCAAGCGGGCCGTGGAGGCCAATGCCGGGCCGGTGGCGGTGCGTCAGAAGAAAGCCGCCGTGTGACTGGGGCTGCAAGGCAGCCCCCTGGATCCTGGATCAGGCCCGCGATTCGACCCCTAGCTCATCCCACACCGACTCGGCCAGGTGGAAGGTCGCGTTGGCCGCCGGTATCCCGCAGTAGATCGCGCTCTGCATGATCACTTCCTTGATCTCGTCCCGGGTCACGCCATTGTTGGCCGCGGCACGCAGGTGCAACTTGAGTTCCTCGTTGCGGTTCATGCCGATCAGCATGGCGATGGTGATCAGGCTGCGGGTATGCCGCGCCAGGCCCGGGCGGGTCCAGATATCGCCCCAGGCGTGGCGGGTGATCATCTCCTGGAACTCGCCGTTGAAGTCGTTGAGCTTCTCCAGGCTGCGGTCCACGTGGGCATCGCCAAGCACGGCACGGCGCACCTGCATGCCGGCTTCGTAGCGTTGTTTCTCGTCCATGCCGCGATCCTCAGCGAGCCAGCAGGAAGTCGAGCACACGGCGACTGAACGGCGCGCCGATCTCGACGTTGGACAGGTGCGCGGCCGGGAACTCGGCATACTCGGCGCCGAGGATCCCCGCCTGCATGAAACGGCCATGCTCTGGCGTGGTGACCACGTCCTCGGTACCGGCAACGACCAGGGTCGGTACCTGGATACGGTTCAGTTGCTCGCGATAGTCGGCATCACGCACCGCGGCGCAGTTGGCCGCGTAGCCTTCGGGGGCGGTCTGCGCCAGCATGTGGCAGATGCGCTGGGCCTGCTCCGGCTCGGCCTGGGCGAAACCGGGCGTGAACCAACGGGCGATGGAGGCATCGCGCAGGTCGACCATGGCCTGGTGCCCGCCCTTGAGCACGGTGTCGATACGGGTGTTCCACACCTCGTCGTTGGCGATCCTCGCGGCGGTATTGCACAGGGTCATGCTCAGCAGGCGGCTGCCGGCGTTGATGCCCAGCCACTGGCCGATCAGCCCGCCCATCGACAGCCCGACGAAATGCGCCTTGTGGATGTCCAGAGCATCGAGCAGGGCCAACACGTCGCGCCCCAGTTGCTCGATGCTGTACGGCCCCTCGGTCACCAGCGAACCGCCATGGCCACGGGTGTCGTAGCGCAACACGCGAAAATGCTCGCTCCAGGCCGGGATCTGGGTATCCCACATGTGCAGGTCGGTCCCCAGCGAGTTGGACAACACCAGCACCGGGGCATGCGCCGGGCCGTCGAGTTGGTAATGCAGTACGCCATCGGCCAGTTGCAAATGCGCCACAGCGGTCTCCTTCAGGCAGTGAAACGTTGGTGTTCAGCCACGGCGCGTGCCACCCAGACGCGGGCCTGGCCGAGGTAATGGGCAGGGTCGAGCAAACGGTCGAGCTCTTCGGCAGACAACTGCGCAGTGACCTGCGCATCGTCGCCGAGCACGGCGCGCAGGTGGCGCTGTTCGGCCACGGCACGCTGGCAGCATTGTTCCAGCAAGTGATGGGCATGGTCGCGCCCCAGGCGTTGGGCCAGGACGATGCTAACCGCCTCGGCCAGCACCAGGCCCTGGGTAAGGTCGAGGTTGCGGCGCATGCGCGCGGCATCCACCTCCATGCCCTCGACGATCGACTGGGCCTGGTGCAGGGCGCCGGAGACCAGGCAGCAGATTTCCGGCAGGGTTTCCCACTCGGCATGCCACAGGCCCAGGCTGCGCTCGTGCTCCTGGGGCATGGCCGTCAGCAAGGTGGCGACGAGGCCCGGCACACGGGTGGCGGCACCGATCAGCACCGCCGCCCCCACCGGGTTGCGCTTGTGCGGCATGGTCGAGGAACCGCCCTTGCCCGGTGCCGCCGGCTCGAACAGCTCCCCCGCCTCGGTCTGCATCAAGAGGCTGACGTCACGGCCGAACTTGCCCAGGCTGCCGGCGACCATCCCCAGCACCGTGGCGAACTCCACCAGGCGGTCACGCTGGGTGTGCCAGGGCTGCTCGGGCAGGGCCAGCGCCAGTTGCCCGGCCAATGCCTCGGCTACCGGCAAGGCCTTGCTGCCCAATGCCGCGAGCGTGCCGGAAGCACCGCCGAACTGCAGGCACAGCAAGCGCGGGCGCAGCGCCTGCAGGCGTTGGCGATGACGGGTCACCGCCCCCAGCATGCCGGCCAGCTTCATGCCCAGGGTCACTGGCGTGGCATGCTGCAACCAGGTGCGCCCCACCAACGGCGTGTCGGCGTGCTGCAGGGCCTGGCGGGCCAGGCTGTCGGCCAGCCTGGCCAGGTCCGCTTCGATCAATGCCAGGGCGTTACGCAGTTGCAGGACCAGCCCCGTGTCCATGGCGTCCTGGCTGGTGGCCCCCAGGTGCACGTAGCGCTCGGCCTCGGGCACGCCACTGGCGACCACCTTGCCCAACGCCTTGACCAGCGGGATCGCCGAGTTGCCGGCGATGGCGATGGCCTCGGCCAGGGCACGAGGGTCGTAGCGCTCCGCCTGGCAGGCGGCCTCGATGGCCGCCACCGCGCTGTGCGGCACCAGCCCGACGGCCGCTTCGGCGCGGGCCAGGGCTGCCTCGAAGTCGAGCATGCCCTGCAGGCGGCCACGGTCGGAGAAGATCTCGCGCATGGCCGGCGCGGTGAAGTAGGCGTCGAACAGCTGGTTGCTCATGAAGCGTCCTCAATGATCGTGGTGCAGGTACGCCGCCTGCTTCGGCAGGCGCAGGCTGAACAGGAAGGCCAGGGCCATCATGGCCGTCACGTACCAGTAGAAGGTGTTCTCCATGCCCAGGGTTTTCAAGCCCAGGGCCACATATTCGGCCGAGCCGCCGAACACTGCGTTGGCCACGGCATAAGCCAGCCCCACTCCCAGGGCACGCACCTGCGGCGGGAACATCTCGGCCTTCACCAGGCCGCTGATGGAGGTATAGAAACTGACGATGCACAACGCCAGGGTCACCAGCACGAAGGCCATGATCGGGCTGGTCACGGTCTTCAGCGCCATCAGCAGCGGCACGGTGAACAACGTACCCAGGGCGCCGAACAGCAGCATGGAATTACGCCGGCCGATACGGTCGGAGAGCATGCCGAAGAAGGGCTGCATGCACATGTACAGGAACAGCGCACCGGTCATCACGAAGCTGGCATTCTTGGCATGCATGCCGGCCGTATTGACCAGGTACTTCTGCATGTAGGTGGTGAAGGTGTAGAAGATCAGCGAACCACCGGCCGTGTAGCCGAGCACCGTGACGAAGGCCGCGGCGTGGTTGCGAAACAGCCCGCCGATGGACCCGGCGTCCTTGTCCTGTCGGGTTTCGGCGCTGCTGGTTTCCTTCAGCGAACGGCGCAGCATCAGCGAGATCAGCGCGGCGACGGCGCCGACCACGAAGGGAATGCGCCAACCCCAGGCACGCAGTTCGTCCTCGCTGAGCATTTGCTGCAGGATCACCACCACCAGCACCGCCAGCAACTGGCCACCGATCAGGGTCACGTACTGGAACGAGGCGAAGAAACCGCGCTGCCCGCGCAAGGCCACCTCGCTCATGTAGGTCGCGGTGGTGCCATACTCGCCCCCCACCGACAGCCCCTGCACCAGCCGCGCGAACAGCAGCAGGGCCGGCGCCCAGGTACCGATGCTGGCGTAGGTCGGCAGGCAAGCGATGAGCAGCGAACCGGCGCACATCATCAGCACCGAGATCATCAACGAATTCTTGCGCCCGTGGCGGTCGGCCAGGCGGCCGAAGATCCAGCCACCGATGGGCCGCATCAGGAACCCGGCGGCGAACACGCCGGCGGTATTGAGCAGTTGCACGGTGGGGTCGTCGGAGGGGAAGAAGGCCGGGGCGAAGTAGATCGCGCAGAAGGCGTAGACATAGAAGTCGAACCATTCCACCAGGTTGCCCGAAGAGGCACCGACGATGGCGAAGATCCGCTTACTGCGCTCTTCGCCGGTGTAATAGGCTGAGGTCATGGCGTTTCACTCCTGGAGGGTCACTGCCTAGTCTAGACACACTTAGTAACACTCTCGTTCCGCTATCACCTAGGCAGTACCCGTGGGGCCTGGCAGAGCGCTGAATCTGGGGGCTGCCTTGCAGCTCCCAGACAGGTATCGGAGCGGGCCCGACACCACGCGGTCAGACCCGCTCGATGGCCAGCGCCAGCCCTTGGCCAACGCCCACGCACATGGTCGCCAGGCCCTTGCGCCCGCCGCTCTTCTCCAGTTGATGCAGCGCCGTCAGCACCAGCCGGGCGCCGCTCATGCCCAGCGGGTGGCCGAGGGCGATGGCGCCGCCATTGGGGTTGACCTGCGGCGCGTCGTCCGCCACGCCCAGCTCGCGCAGCACCGCCAGGCCCTGGCTGGCGAAGGCTTCGTTGAGTTCGATGACATCGAAGTCCGACACCGCCAGGCCAAGACGCTCGGTCAGCTTGCGCACCGCCGGCACCGGGCCGATGCCCATCACCCGAGGCGCCACGCCACCACTGGCCATGCCCAGCACCCGCGCGCGCGGGGTCAGCCCATGCTGTTTCACCGCCTCGGCGCAGGCCAGGATCAGCGCGGCGGCACCGTCGTTGACACCCGAGGCATTGCCGGCGGTGACGGTCTTGTCCGGGCCGTTGACCGGCTTGAGCCTGGCCAGGGCTTCCAGGGTGGTTTCCGGGCGCAGGTGCTCGTCCTGCTCGACGACGGTCTCGCCCTTGCGGTGGACGATACGCACCGGGACGATCTCTTCGGCGAAGAAGCCCGCCGCCTGGGCCGCGGCGGCCTTCTGCTGGCTGCGCAGGGCGAAGGCGTCCTGGTCGGCACGGGACACCTGGTAGTCATCGGCCACGTTGTCGGCGGTCTCGGGCATGGCATCCACGCCGTACTGGGCCTTCATCAGTGGGTTGACGAAGCGCCAGCCGATGGTGGTGTCCTCGAGCTTCATGTTGCGCGACCAGGCATTCTCGGCCTTGCCCATGACGAACGGCGCCCGCGACATCGACTCGACGCCGCCCGCGATGGCCAGCTCCATCTCGCCGCTGGCGATGGCGCGAAAGGCGGTGCCGACGGCATCCATGCCCGAGGCGCACAAACGATTGAGGGTCACGCCCGGGACGCTCTGCGGCAGCCCGGCCAGCAGCAGGGCCATGCGTGCCACGTTGCGGTTGTCCTCGCCAGCCTGGTTGGCGCAGCCGAGGAATACTTCGTCGAGCTGCGACCAATCGACCTGCGGGTTGCGTTCGACCAGCGCCTTGAGCGGCACTGCGGCCAGGTCGTCGGCGCGCACGCCGGCCAGGGCGCCGCCGAAGCGGCCGATGGGGGTGCGAATGGCATCGCAGATGAAGACGTCGCGCATCAGGCTTCTCCTGCCTTCTGGCCGTGGGCGGCGGCGGTACGGGCTTCCAGGTCACGCAGGGCCGACAGCTCGACCTCGGAAGGTTCGGCGGTGGTCTGCACGTTCTCGGCGAAACGGATCGGCCAGCCGGTGGCGGCGACGATCTGCTCGCGGGTCACACCCGGGTGGATCGAAGTGACCACGAACTCGTGGGTACCGGCTTCCGGCTCCATGATGCACAGGTCGGTGATGATGCCGACCGGGCCGTCACCCGGCAGGCCCAGGCGCTTGCGCGAATCGCCGCCCTCGCCGTGGCCGACCGAGGTGATGAAGTCCAGCTTGTCGACGAAGGCCCGCTGCGACTGCTTGAGGATGATCAGCACCTGCTTGGCGGAACCGGCGATCTCCGGCGCACCGCCGGCGCCCGGCAGGCGGGTCTTCGGTGCGTGGTAGTCACCGACCACCGTGGTGTTGATGTTGCCGAAGCGGTCGACCTGGGCCGCGCCGAGGAAACCGACATCGATACGCCCGCCCTGCAGCCAGTAGCGGAAGATCTCGCCGGTGGGTACCACGGTGTCGGCGGTCTCGGCCAGCTCGCCATCGCCAATGGACAGCGGCAGCACACTAGGCTTGGCGCCGATCGGGCCGGATTCGTAGATCAACACCACATCCG
Source organism: Pseudomonas sp. I2 (assembly GCF_040984075.1). Taxonomy (NCBI): domain Bacteria; kingdom Pseudomonadati; phylum Pseudomonadota; class Gammaproteobacteria; order Pseudomonadales; family Pseudomonadaceae; genus Pseudomonas; species Pseudomonas sp. I2. Next base: position 52,120 of record NZ_JBCGFQ010000020.1, on the reverse strand, counting down.
GCGACGAGGTCAGGCGCGCCAGGTTGGCGGCCTTGGACGGCAGGCCGATGCCGACGAAGCAGACAGCGCCGTTGCGCAGGCGACGGGCAGCGGCGACGGTCATCATTTCGGAAGTGGAATAGCTCATTGCGCAGCCTCCGCGGTGCTGGCCAGCTTGGCCTTGAATTCGTTGAAGTCGGCGGTGCCACGGATGTAGGTATCGATCCAGGCGGTGAACGACTCACGGTTGCGGGCGATCGGGTCCCAGGCCTGGTAGAAGCGGTTGTCGCGCTCGTAGTAGCCATGGGCGTAGGACGGATGGGCGCCACCGGGCACCAGGCAGACCGCGCTGATCGCCCAGGTCGGCAGGACGCAGGCGTTCATCGGCGCCTGCAGGTCGTCGACGATCTCCTCGACGGTGACGATGCAGCGCTTGGCTGCAAGAGCAGCTTCCTTCTGCACGCCCAGGATGCCCCACAGCAGCACGTTGCCCTTGCGGTCGGCCTTCTGCGCGTGGATCACGGTGACGTCTGGCCGTACCGACGGCACGGCGGCGAGCACTTCGCCGGTGAACGGGCAGGTGACGCTCTTGATCAGGGGGTTGACCTTCGGCAGGTCGGAGCCGGCGTAGGCGCGCAGCACTGCGAACGGCAGGCCCGAGGCACCGGCGACGTAGGCGTTGGCCAGGTCGGCGTGACTGTGCTCCTCGATCTCGATCGCGTGGGGCCAGTGTTTCTCCACCGCATCGCGCAGGCGGTGCAGCGAGCCGACACCTGGGTTGCCGCCCCAGGAGAAGATCAACTTGCGGGCGCAACCGGCACCGATCAGCTGATCGTAGATCAGGTCCGGGGTCATGCGCACCAGGGTCAACTCCCGCTTGCCCTGGCGAATGATCTCGTGACCGGCGGCGGTCGGGATCAGGTGGGTGAAGCCTTCGAGGGCGACGGTATCGCCATCCTGGATGAATTGCTTCACGGCGTCGTGAAGCGGGAGGATTGCAGCCATGTGGAGACTCCTGGTCAGGGTGCTACGTTGAGCTCAGATTAAGGAGGCTGGCGGGTCGCTTACAATCCGATAATCGCACTTTCGTTCGATTATCGAACAATTTGTTGCTCTACTATTTAGTATTCGCGCGATCGACAGAAGCCCGTAGGGCGCGGATAGCTGATGGCTGATGCCCCTGAAATCAGGTCGCGTCAGCGTGACTCACCCTCCCTTTCACGATCACCCCCACCGTCGCCAGCGCCGCCGGTACCAGCAGCGCCGTCAGCACCTGCTCGAAATTCCATCCCAACCCCAGCAGCGTCGCACCGCTCCAGGCCCCCAGGATCGCGCCGAAACGGCCGATGCCGAGCATCCAGGACACCCCGGTGGCTCGCCCTTGGGTCGGGTAGAACCGCGCCGCCAGCGATGGCATGGCCGATTGCGCACCGTTCACGCACATACCGGCGATCAGCACCAGGGTGGCAAGCAAGGTGATGTTGCCCAGGCTCTGCCCCACCGCGTAGGCGAACACCCCGGCCAGCAAGTAGAAGATGCCGATGACCTTGTGCGGGTCGAAGCGGTCCATGGCCCAGCCCACCGCCACCGCGCTGAGTACCCCGCCGAACTGGAACAGCGCCCCGATGAACGCCGCCTGCTCCAGGCTGGCGCCGCTGTCGCGCATCAGGGTCGGCAGCCAGCTGGTCAGCAGGTAGACGATCACCAGGCCCATGAAGTAGGTCAACCACAGCAGCACGGTGCCCAGGCCATAGCTACCGGAGAAGATCACCGCAAAGACATTGCGCGCCGCCACCACCTTCTGCTCCGGCACGCTGAAACTGGCAGCCTGGGCCACCACGCCTGGCGCGATAGGCGCCAGGGTCTTGCGTACCCGGTCATTGCCCCGGTTGCGTACCACCAAAAAGCGCGCCGACTCCGGCAGCCAGGCCATTAGCACCAGGGCCAGCAGCAACGGCAGCACGCCACCGATCACCAGCAGGCTGTGCCACCCATAGGCTGGGATCAGCTTGGCGGAAATGAAGCCCCCACCGGCCATCCCCAGGTTGAAACCGCAGAACATGCTGGTCACCAGCAGCGACTTGAGCCGCTCAGGGGTGTATTCGGACAGCAGCGTGGTGGCATTGGGCATGCCGGCGCCCAGCCCCAGGCCGGTCAGGAAGCGCAGCACCAGCAGTTGGTCGACATTGCTGGCGTAGGCCGAGGCCAAGCTGAAGCCGCCGAAAACCAGTACCGCCCCCACCAGCACGCCCTTGCGCCCGAAGCGGTCGGCCAACGGCCCGGAACCCAGGGCGCCGAATACCATGCCGATCAGCGCGGCGCTCATCACCGGGCCCAGGCTGGCGCGGTCGATCCCCCATTCCTGGGACAGGGCCGGGGCGATGAAGCCCATGGCAGCGGTGTCCAGGCCATCGAGGAAAACGATCAGGAAACACAGGATCACTACCCGCCACTGGTAGCGGGACAGTGGCTGGCCGTTGATGAACGACTGGACGTCGAGGCAATTTCCGACAGCGGTTTGCGGGTTGTTCATTGTTCTTGTCCGGAAAATGGGCGCAGGCAGGCCACTGCACGCGAGAACGGCGCAGGGAACGGCGATGGGACGTGGAACGGCTGGCGATCAGCCGGAAGATGGCCATGCTGCAAGCGGGTGCGGCCGCGGCAGCGAGGGGGCAGTGGTCATGGATGCGCCTCGGGTGTTGTTATTGTCCGGTCGGCAGGGCCGACCGCTGCGAGAGACATTAATCAGCGCCTGGGGCCTGCGCAATTCGCTGGAGGCGAGACTGTGCGTTTATCGAACAGGAAACACGGGGATCTGTTCGGAATGCGTTACCCATGGGGCTGCTCTGCAGCCCCAGATGCTTCAACACTGCCTATCAACCAAAAAGCTGATGGCACAGGTCGCGGCTAGCCGCCAACAGGATCGGCAGGAAGCGCTGCTCCAGTTCACTGCGGCTGACCCGGCCGACGTGGGTGCTGACATTGAGTGCAGCCAGCACCTGCCCCGAGGCGTCGTAGATCGGTACGGCGATCGAACGCAAGCCCTGCTCCAGTTCCTGATCGACCACGCACCAGCCCTGGGCGCGTACCTGCTGGATGCAGGCGAACAGCGAGTCGGGGTCATGCAGGGTGCGGCTGGTACGGGCCTTGAGGTCGGCACGCTCCAGGTATTCCCGCAGGCTGGCGTCGTCCAGCGCGGCCAGCAGGATCCGTCCCATGGACGTGCAGTAGGCCGGCAGACGCCCCCCCACCGACAAATCGACCGAGATCAACCGCTCCACCGTGGCCGAACGGGCAATGTAGAGAATGTCGTCCCCCTCGAGGGTCGCCATGTTGGCCGCTTCGTGCAATTGATCGCTGATACGGTCCAGGTACGGCTGCGCAGACACCGCCAGGGGCGTGGACGACAGATAGGCGTGGCCGAGGGTCAGCACCTTGGGCAACAGCGAGTAGGTCCGCCCGTCAGTGGTGGCATAGCCCAGCTTGATCAATGTATGCAGGCACCGACGTACCGCCGCCCGGGGGATCTCGGTGCGATGGCTGATCTGGGCGATGGTCAGGTGGCGCTTGCGCTCCTGGAACGCCTGGATGACCGCCAGGCCCCGGGCCAGGGAGGTCATGAAGTCCGGGTCGCCAGTGAACGCCTGGATACGCTTGGCCGGCGACGCCACGATCGGCGGGGCCAACGCGGGGGTGGTGGGGCGCGCAGGTTCCTGGTTTTCGCGATCCGTGGCCTGGGTGTCTTCGCTCATGGCTAACCTCAAAAAATCCGTCGTTCGTGCGATTATCGAACCAACGGCCGATAATCGCAATTGACCGCTGACACTTTTGCTTATACCTTTCTCCTGCCACATGTGGCTTCTTTGGAGAGACTGGTCAGGTACCCACCGTAGAAGTCCCCAGGCACGGCCTCGCTACCCGCGAGGCCGTTTTTCATTCCCCTTCTATTTCGAACGAACTTTCGGCAAACCTGCGCCTCCAACTTCATGAGGCAGAAACGGAACATGCCGACGGTCACAAGAGCAACTTCCAACTGTTTGCCCGTTATCGATAAAGAACGGTAGCCATTGACTTGCCGATTGCTATAATCGAATCCGCTGGCCCGGTCCGATCATTCGGCGCGGCCCACCCCGTCGCCCCATCGAGTTACCGCCAGCAAGCCAGGTGCAAGGCTCAAGGCCTATTTCCATTTTACGAGTCATGCACCGCATGGATACTGTCGCTGCAACAGCCTGTTCGCTCTGGCGACGCAGCCGCATGCGTAACTTCGCATGACGTGGCCAGGGCAAAAACGTCAACATAGTCGGGTATTACTGTGACGAAAGAAGAACTGCGCGCGGAACTCGAGCGCCAGGCTGAACGTTACCAAGAAGTCTACGGTGGTGAAGTCACCACCTATGCCGCGCAACCGGAACCGGAACGCAAACCGTGGCGCAAGCGCGCCACCGTCCAAGACCAGGTCTTTGCCCAGGAACTGGAAAAAATGGAAAAGGAACTGCGCAGCGAGCAGTCCTGAGCCCTTCCCGTTCCAGTGGCCTGTATTGGCCAGCTCGCACTCGGCCTCGGCACCAGCGGCCTCCTGCCTCTGGTGCAGGCCGATCTTTACCGTAACGCCATGGATGAAATGGAATTACACAAATTTCATACGGACGTTTGATTTTTTCCCCGCTCGCCAAATTTTCACTTTTTCGATGATTTTCAACGACTTTCAAGCACATTAAGCGCCGCTAACCTTTGTTGGCGCCCCTCCTCGCCCACTTCGCCCTCTGCTTCGAAGACGCCATCGGTCAGTCGCAGGTGCATCGATTGCCAAGGTTTTCTGGCATAATCGCGCCCCCCTAAGACCGCCAGAAAACCTTCATGATCGATTTATTCAGCGGATTGGATGCCTGGGTGCTGGTGAGCCTGCTGCTCGCCCTGACCTTCGTGCTCGCATTCGAGTTCATCAATGGCTTTCATGACACCGCCAACGCGGTAGCCACCGTCATCTATACCAAAGCCATGCCACCACACCTGGCCGTATTCTTCTCCGGCGTGTTCAACTTTCTCGGGGTTCTGCTGGGCGGTGTCGGGGTGGCCTATGCCATCGTCCACCTGCTACCGGTCGAGCTGCTGATCAATGTGAACACCGGGCACGGCCTGGCCATGGTCTTCTCCTTGCTGGCCGCGGCCATCACCTGGAACCTGGGCACCTGGTATTTCGGCATCCCCGCGTCCAGCTCCCATACCCTGATCGGCTCGATCCTCGGCGTGGGCCTGGCCAACGCCCTGATCAACGAGATCCCGCTGGGCGACGGCGTCAACTGGCAGAAGGCGATCGACATCGCCCTGTCGCTGGTGGTCTCGCCCATGGCCGGCTTCGCCGTGGCGGCCCTGGTGCTGATCGGCCTGAAGTGGTGGCGCCCGCTGTCGAAGATGCACAAGACCCCGGAGCAGCGCCGCAAGCTCGACGACAAGAAGCACCCGCCCTTCTGGAACCGCCTGGTCCTGGTGATCTCGGCCATGGGCGTGAGCTTCGTGCACGGCTCCAACGACGGCCAGAAAGGTATCGGCCTGATCATGTTGGTGCTGATCGGTATCGTCCCGGCGAAATTCGTCCTCGACCTGAACAGCACCACCTACCAGATCGAGCGTACCCGCGATGCCACCCTGCACCTGAGCCAGTTCTACCAGCGCAATGCCGCCACCCTGGGCGAGTACCTGGCACTGGGCAAGGCCATCCCGAGCGACCTGCCAGAGCAGTTCAGCTGCAACCCGCAGCAGACCGAACCGACCATTACCGCCCTGCAATCGTCGCTGGCAGGCGTGACCGACTACCGTGCCCTGAGCGCGGAGAAGCGTGTCGAGGTACGTCGCTACCTGCTCTGCCTGGACGACACGGCGAAGAAGGTCGGCAAGCTGCCTGGCCTGGATGCCCGTGAAAAGGCCGACCTGGACAAGCTGCGCAAGGACCTGACCGCCACCACCGAATATGCCCCGTTCTGGGTGATCGTGGCCGTCGCCCTGGCGCTGGGCCTGGGTACCATGGTGGGTTGGAAGCGCGTGGTACTGACCGTCGGCGAGAAGATCGGCAAGCAGGGCATGACCTATGCCCAGGGCATGTCGGCACAGATCACCGCCGCTTGCGCCATCGGCATGGCCAACGTGTTCAGCCTGCCGGTATCGACCACCCACGTACTGTCCTCGGGCGTGGCCGGTACCATGGTAGCCAACAAGAGCGGCCTGCAAGGCGGCACGGTGAAGACCATCCTGCTGGCCTGGGTACTGACCCTGCCGGCCTCCATGGGCCTGGCCGCGGGCTTGTTCTGGCTGGCGTCGAAGTCGATCAGCTGAACCGATCGCTGTTGCAGGAAAAGCGCCCCAAGGGCAATGCCGGTCAGTTAAGACTTTCAGTTGTCATTTGGGGCGGCTTCGCCCCCCATCGCCGGCAAGCCGGCGATGGGGGGTTAGCTCAACGTCGCTTGCCCCCCAGCAGCGACCCCATCAGCCCCCGCACCAATTGCCTGCCCAGCTGGTTGGCCGCCTGCCGCACCGCCGACTTGATCGCCTGCCTCGCCGCGCTTTGCAAAAACTCTCCCGCCTTGTCGGCGAAACTGTCCTCGTCAGCCTTGGGCTGCGGCACCGGCTCCACCGGTTCGCCCTTGCGTGCCATGAGCATTTCATAGGCCGACTCGCGATCGATCGGCTTGTCGTAACGCCCGGCCAACGGCGAGGCGGCGACCAAGGCACTGCGTTCGGCCGCGCTCAATGGCCCGATTCGCGACTGCGGCGGCGCCACCAGTACCCGCTGGACCTGTTCCGGCGTTCCCTTGTCCTGCAAGGTGCCCACCAGCGCCTCGCCGATACCGAGTTCGGTCAACACGCTCAAGGTATCGAACGCCGGATTGGGGCGGAAACCATCGGCCACGGCCCGGAGCGACTTCTGCTCCTTGGCGGTGAAGGCGCGCAGGCCATGCTGGATGCGCAAGCCCAACTGCGCCAATACCGCATCCGGCAGGTCGCCCGGCGACTGGGTGACGAAGTACACGCCTACCCCCTTGGAACGAATCAGCCGCACGACCTGCTCGAGGCGGTCTTGCAATGCCTTGGGGGTGTCGTTGAACAGCAGGTGCGCCTCGTCGAAGAACAGCGCCAGCACCGGCTTGTCGGCATCGCCCCGCTCGGGCAACTGTTCGAACAGCTCCGCCAGCAACCACAGCAGGAACGTGGCATACACCTTCGGCGCCTCGTGCACCAGGCGGCTGGCATCGAGCAGGTGGATGCGCCCACGGCCGTCGCTGTCCGGACGCAACAGGTCTTCCAGTTGTAGGGCCGGCTCGCCGAACAGCGCCTCGGCGCCCTGCTGCTCCAGGGTCGCCAAGCGGCGCAGCAAGGCCTGGGTGGAAGCGCTGGTCATCAGTGCGCTGTCTTCGCCCAGCAATTGGGGGTTGTCCTTCAGGTGCGCCAGCAAGGCCTTGAGGTCCTTCAGGTCCAGCAACAGCAGGCCCTCGCGGTCGGCCACCTTGAAGGCGGCATACAGCGCGGCCTGCTGGCTGTCGCTCAACTCGAGCAAATTGCCCAGTAACAGCGGGCCCATTTCGCTGAGCGTGGTGCGCAACGGATGACCGGACTCGCCGGCGATATCCCACAAGGTGACCGGATAAGCCTGCGGGCGATGCGCCAGCCAGGGCATCCCGGCGATGCGCTCGGCCACCTTGCCCTGTGGCGTGCCGGCGGCACCGAGGCCACACAGGTCACCCTTGACGTCGGCGGCGAACACCGCCACACCGGCATCGCTGAAGATCTCGGCCAGGTGCTGCAGGGTCACCGTCTTGCCTGTACCGGTGGCACCGGCCACCAGGCCATGGCGGTTGGCCAGGCGCATGGGCTGGCCCACAGGCTGGCCGTCCGGGCCTGCTCCTACAACTATTTGCGAAGAATCTGACATCTTCTTTCTACCTCTCCTCAAGCTTTGCCGCCTATCGGCCGATATCCCATCGTGATTTCCCCCTGAAAGACAGGAACAACCCGAAAAGGACCCCGGTGATTGTTGCACTGTTTTCCAAGCTGCCTTCGTGCGAACGACCCGATAAAACCTTAGCGGACCCGATACGCCATGAACAAAAGCCTTCGCTTCAGCCACAAGATCCTCTTGGCGGCCTCGCTGATCGTGATACTCGCGTTCAGCCTGTTCACCCTTTACAACGATTACCTCCAGCGTAATGCGATTCGCGAGGACCTGGAGAACTATCTGGCTGAAATGGGCGAGTCCACCTCGACCAACATCCGCAACCTCTTCGAAGGCCGTATCAAGCTGGTGGAGAACCTGGCCCAGAACATTGCCCAGGATCCCGCCAACGCCGAAACCCTGATGGGCCAGAATGCCCTGATCTCAAGCTTCCTCACGGTCTACCTGGGCAAGGTCGACGGCGGCTTCAGCGTGCGTCCCGACGCGCCGATGCCCGACGGCTACGACCCGCGCGTACGCCCCTGGTACAAGGACGGCATGAACGCCAGCGGCGCGATCCTCACCGAACCCTACATCGACCTGACCACCAACAAGATGGTCATCGGCATCCTCAGCAAGGTGTCCAGCAGCGTCGGCGTGGTTGGAGGCGACCTGACCCTCGATGGCCTGGTGGAGATCATCAACTCGCTGGACTTCGGCGGCATGGGCTACGCCTTCCTGGTCAACGACCAAGGCAAGATCCTGGTCCACCCGGACAAGGCGCTGGTGATGAAGTCGCTGTCGGACCTGTTCCCGCAGAACACGCCGAAACTCTCCAACGACCTGACCGAGGTCCGCTCCGACGGCCAGGACCGCCTGCTGACCTTCACCCCGATCAAAGGCCTGCCTTCGGCCAACTGGTACATCGGCCTGTCGGTGGACAAGGACAAGGCCTTCTCCATGCTCAGCAGCTTCCGCACCTCGGCGGTGATCGCTACCCTGGTCGCGGTGGTCATCATCATCGCCCTGCTCGGCCTGCTGATCCGTGTATTGATGCAACCGCTGCACGCCATGACCCGGGCCATGGAAGACATCGCCCAAGGCGAAGGCGACCTGACCAAGCGCCTGCAGATCCACCAGCATGACGAGTTCGGCATCCTCGGCAGTGCCTTCAACCGCTTCGTCGAACGCATCCACAGCTCGATCCGCGAAGTGTCCTCGGCCACCGAGCAGGTCAACGAAGTGGCCCTGCGGGTGATCAGCGCCTCCAACTCGTCGATGGCCAATTCCGACGAGCAGTCCAACCGCACCAACAGCGTCGCCGCGGCCATCAACGAGCTGGGCGCCGCGGCCCAGGAGATCGCCGGCAACGCCGCCCAGGCCTCGCAACACGCCACCTCGGCGCGCCTGCTGGCCGAGGAAGGCCAGCAGGTGGTGGAACGCAACATCGAAGCGATGAACCGCCTGTCGGACCTGATCGTCACCTCCAGCGCCCACATCGAGACGCTCAACAACAAGACGGTGAATATCGGCCAGATCCTCGAGGTGATCACCAGCATTTCCCAGCAGACCAACCTGCTGGCGCTCAATGCGGCGATCGAGGCGGCACGTGCCGGCGAGGCCGGCCGTGGTTTCGCCGTGGTCGCCGACGAGGTGCGCAACCTCGCCCACCGCACCCAGGAGTCGGCGCAGCAGGTGCAGAGCATGATCGAGGAGCTGCAGGTCGGTGCCCGCGAGTCGGTCGAGACCATGGACCAGAGCCAGCGCCACAGCCACGACAGCATGGCGATCGCCAACCAGGCCGGCGAGCGCCTGGGCAGCGTGACCCAGCGCATCGGCGAGATCGACGGCATGAACCAGTCGGTGGCCACCGCCACCGAGGAGCAGACCGCCGTGGTCGACTCGATCAACATGGATATCAACGAGATCAACATGCTCAACCAGGAAGGCGTCGAGAACCTGCAGGCCACCCTGCGCGCCTGCGCCGACCTCGAACAGCAGGCCACCCGCCTCAAGCACCTGGTCGGCAGCTTCAGGATCTAGCGGCAAGCAAAAACAAAAGCAGGGGTGTGCGCACTCCTGCTTTTTCTTGCCGCTTGAAGCTTGCTGCTCACAGCCGCCCCCGATCGAACAAACTATCCTTCAGGAAGGTCAACCTTTAGGCGCGTCATCGCCGGCCCATAGCGGCCGGATGACAGACCCGAAGACGATCCCGGAGGGATGCTGATCGTGCACATCGCTGACATCACCATGTTCTACGCCCCGGCCAGCGGCGGCGTACGTACCTATCTTGATGCCAAACACCGCCGACTCGACGCCAAGACCGGCGTCCGCCACAGCCTCTTGATCCCCGGCCCCAGCGCCAGCCACGCCGATGGCATCTACCAGGTGCCGGCGCCTCCCCTGCCTTTTGGCAACGGCTACCGCTTCCCGGTACGCCTGGCCCCCTGGTGCAACGTGCTGCGCCGCCTGCAGCCCGACCTGATCGAAGTGGGCGACCCCTACCTCACCGCCTGGGCGGCCCTGGAAGCACGGCGCAAGCTCGACGTGCCGGTGATCGGTTTCTACCATTCCGACCTGCCGCTGCTGGTCAGCAACCGCATGGGCAACTGGTTCACGCCCAATGTCGAGGCCTACGTCAGCAAGCTGTACGGCAATTTCGACCGGGTCCTGGCACCGAGCCAGGTGATGGCCGACAAGCTGCGCCGGCTGGGGGTCAGGGATGTGCACGTGCAACGCCTGGGCGTCGACCTGGCCACCTTCAACCCCGAGCATCGCGACCCACACCTGCGTACCGAACTGGGCATTCCCGACACCACCCGCCTGCTGGTGTTCGCCGGCCGCGGCTCGCGAGAGAAGAACCTGCCGGTGCTGCTCGACTGCATGCGCCACCTGGGGCGCCACTACCACCTGCTGCTGGCGGGCTCGAACATGCCAACCAATGTGCCGGACAACGTCAGCGTGATCGACGCGTTCTGCCCGCCCGAGGAGGTCGCGCGGCTGTTCGCCAGCGCCGATCTGCTGGTGCATGCCGGCGACCAGGAGACCTTCGGCCTGGTGATCCTCGAAGCCATGGCCAGCGCCACGCCCGTGGTGGCCGTGCGCGCCGGCGCCTTCGGCGAGATCGTCAACGAGCAGTGCGGCCGGCTGTGCCGCCCCAACGACGGCCAGGCCATGGCGCAGGCCGTGCGCGAGACCTTCGAGGCCGGCGTGCGCCAGCTCGGCGCCCAGGCCCGCCGCCACGTGGAGCAGCACTACTCCTGGGACACCGTGGTCAACGGCCTGCTGGAGCACTACCAGGCGGTCCTTGGCCACCTGCCGCAGGTCCGCGCCCATGCCTGAGGCCACCTCGCCACGCAGCCTGATGCTGGTGCTGCACGACGTCGCGCCTGAGACCTGGCCCGACTACCAGCCCTTCGTCCAAGCCATCGACGCCCTCGGCAATGTGCCCATGACCTGGCTGGTGGTCCCGGACTTCCACCACCGCAACGCCCTGGGCCGCTCGCCGACCTTCTGCCGCCTGCTCGAACGCCGCCTGGCACAAGGCGACGAACTGGCCCTGCATGGCTACTACCATGCCGACGACGGCCCGCCGCCACGCAGCCCCGGGGAGTACTTCATGCGCCGGATCTACACCCATGAAGGTGAATTCTACGGACTCGACGAAGGCGAGGCCTTGCAGCGCCTGGAGGCCGGCCTGGCGCTGTTCGGCCGCCAGGGTTGGCCGGTGGCAGGCTTCGTCGCGCCCGCCTGGCTGATGAGCGAAGGCACACGCCAGGCCCTGCGCCGCCTGCCCTTGCGCTATACCAGCACACCGCAGCACCTGTACCGCCTGCCGACATTCACTGCCATCGAGGCGCCGGGCCTGGTGTGGAGTGCCCGCAGCCCCTGGCGCCGCGGCTTGTCGAGGATGCTCTGCGACTGGCAATGCCGGCGCTGGCGCCAGGCCAGCACCCTGCGCCTGGGCCTGCACCCGGTGGACATGCGTCATCGCGCGTCCCGCGACTACTGGCTGCACACCCTGCTGGCGCTACGGGCGCAAGGCCGCGAGCCACTGACCAAGTCCGCCTGGCTGGACCGCCAGGCCAGGGCATGAACCGCCTGGGCTGGCTGGGCCTGGCACTGCTGTTGGCGGTGCTGGTCCCGGCCCTGCTCGGCGGCAGCGACCTGCTGCCTCGCCTGAAAACCTTCGCCCCCGGCCTGATGCTGATGCTGCTGGGCATGATCTTGCTGTGCTGGGTCATCAACGCCCTGCGTCTGCGCCTGCTGCTCGGCCAGCAAGGTACGCGGCTCGGGCGAGTGCGCAGCCTGGGTGTAGTCATGGCCACCGAGTTCGCCATCTGCACCACCCCAGGCGGTAGCGGCGGGCCCCTCACCCTCATGGCCCTGCTGGCCCGCGAACGCATCGGTCCGGCGCGCAGCGGCGCGGTCTTCGCCATGGACCAGTTGAACGACCTGGTGTTCTTCTTTTGCGCCATGCTGGCGATCGCCGGCTACGCCCTGTTCCACAGCCTGGGGCACAGCCAGGAAAGCATGCTGCTCGGCAGCGCGTCGCTGCTGTGCGTGGTGCTGGCTGGGGTGCTCGGGCTGCTGCGCTACCGGCGCCGGGTGATGCGCCTCAACGGCCGCCTACTGCGCCGGCTGGGCATGTCACGCCTGCGGCGGCGGCGCTGGGCGCGCAAGCTGCTGCATTTCAGCCATGCCCTGGCCGACACCTGGCGTCTGCCCAAGCGCACCCTGGCCCTGGTGTTCACCCTGACCTGCGCGCACTGGAGCCTGCGCTACAGCGTGCTGTACCTGGTGTTGAGGGGGTTGGGCGTAGAGCTGTCGTGGATACCGAGCTTCCTGGTGCAGATGCTGTCGCTCAGCGCCGGCCAGTTCAGCCTGCTGCCTGGTGGCGCCGGGGCCGCCGAGCTGACCTCGGCGAGCCTGCTGGCGCCGCTGGTGGGCAGTTCGACGGCGGCGGCGGCGATCCTGATCTGGCGCGCCGTCACCTATTACTTCTACCTGATCGCCGGTGGGCCGGTGTTCGTCTGCCTGCTGGCGCGTCCACTGCTGGAGCGCTGGCGTCGCCAGGCGGATTGAGCTGGCGCCAGAGTTCGGCGGCACCGGCGAAATCGGTGCCGGCATCGTCGCCCAGGGCGTCGAGATCGAAGCGGGCCAGGCAGCCCTCGCCCAACGTCGGCGGTGTCTCGGCTGCCGCCCTGTCGCGTGGGTCGACCATTATCCAATACTCGTCAGGGGGCGCTTTGCAGCCCCAAGGCTCAGTCGAACACCACGGTCTTGTTGCCGTGTACCAGCACGCGGTCTTCCAGGTGATAGCGCAGGCCACGGGCCAGGACCATCTTCTCCACGTCACGACCGAAACGCACCATGTCCTCGATGCTGTCGGCATGGCTGACACGGACCACGTCCTGCTCGATGATCGGCCCGGCATCCAGCTCCTCGGTGACGTAGTGGCAGGTCGCGCCGATCAGCTTGACCCCACGCAGGGCGGCCTGGTGATAGGGCTTGGCGCCGACGAAGGACGGCAGGAAGCTGTGGTGGATGTTGATCACCTTCTCGGCATAGGCCTGGCACAGCTGCGGCGGCAGGATCTGCATGTAGCGCGCCAACACCACGACATCAGCCGCATGCGCCTCGACCAGACGCGACACTTCGGCGAACGCTGGCGCCTTGTCCTTCGGATCGACCGGGACATGGAAGAACGGGATGCCATGCCACTCGACCATGCTGCGCAAGTCGTCGTGGTTGGAGATCACGCACGGGATCTCGCAGTCCAGCTCGTCGGTGTGCCAGCGGTGCAACAGGTCGGCCAGGCAGTGGGATTCGCGGCTAGCCATCAACACCACGCGCTTCTTCTGTGCCGAATCGGTGATCCGCCAGGTCATGGAGAACTCTTCGGCGATCGGCGCGAAGGCCTCGCGGAAGGCCTCGATATCGAACGGCAGGGATTCGGCGCGGATCTCATGGCGCATGAAGAACCAGCCGCTCTGCTCGTCGGAGTGGTGGCTGGCTTCGTTGATCCAGCCATTGTACAAGGCCAGGAAATTACTGACTTTCGCCACGATACCGACACGGTCGGGGCAGGCAATCACCAGTCGATAGGTGCGCATGAATGAGACTCCAGAACTTCGCAAAGGCGCATATTCTAGCGGCCTGCCAGGAAAAACGCAGTAATGATCGGCACAACCGCAGCGAATGCCGAGCGGCTTGAGTCGATGGTGAGAATGCACGGCGTCCGTAGGAAAACGATGATTTCATCACCGCATATGTAAATTTTTCTTAACCAAACAGATACGTTGTCGTCGGACAATTAACAGTTTATTGCTATTTTAATTGTTTACTTGAGAGTATCGCCTGTCTATTATTGCCCCCTACTGTCTGTCTCCCTGAACACGCATTAAGGAACACTCCATGTCCCTGATCAACGAGTACCGCGCTACCGAAGAAGCCATCAAGGAACTTCAGGCCCGCCTGGCCAACCTGTCGCAAGATGACAAGCTGAAGAAAGAGCTGGAGTTCGAAGGCAAACTGCGCGCACTGATGGGCGAATATTCCAAGTCCCTGCGCGACGTGATCGCCCTGCTCGATCCCGATTCCAAACTGAGCAAGGCGCCACGTGGTGCCGTAAAAACCACCGGCACCAAGCGTGCTCGCAAGGTCAAGCAATACAAGAACCCGCACAATGGTGAAGTGATCGAAACCAAGGGCGGCAACCACAAGACGCTGAAAGAGTGGAAAGCCAAGTGGGGCAGCGACGAGGTCGAAAGCTGGGCCACCCTGCTGGACTGATCCCCGGGTATTGTCCTTTTATACCCCCCATGAAAAACGCCGGCACATTGCCGGCGTTTTTCATGGGGCACGCATTCTATAACTGATACTGCACCTTCAACTGCCGGAGATGCGCCTGCCAGGCCTCCAGCACCCGCCGCCCGGCCTCGTCCGCCGTGGCCCAACTGCTCTGCCAGGCCTGTTCGAAGTCACCGACGGTATTCGGCGCCCCCAGGCACGGATCGCTCAAGCGTTGCTGGCAGAATGATTGCCACCGTTGTCGTTCCTCGGTATTCAAGGTCTCGGCGAAGTTTCGTGCGCGATAACGGAACAACAGCTCCGGCAGCCGCGGATCATCGAACATCCAGTGCCCCTGGCCCAATTGTGCAGGCTCCAGGCGACGGACTTGTTCGCACAGGCGCCGGTCCCGATCGCCGATAAACCCGTCGTACAGTTGTTGTTCCGGATCCTCGCTGGGGGTGAAATCATCAGCGTTGTAAATGTGCGCCAGTTTTTCCTGCCAAACGTTTTGTTGATTGGCCAGTTGTTCGCCACGGCGTTGCAGCAGTGCCATATCCAGGCCCAAACGCTGCTGGTCAGCAGGGCGTAATACCGACAACGGCGCGAGCACCGGGCAACGATTGACCTGCACCAACTTCAAAGGTACAGGTAGTTGTCCCTCGGATAATTCATCGCGGCGCGTGTACAAACGCTGACGTAATGTTTCTGCGCTTTCCTGCAATAACGGCAGTGTTTCCAGATGCAGGTCGCACACAATCAGTGCATTGCGATTACGCGGATGCCAGGCCAGCGGCAGCACCACGCCAAGATAGTTACGCTCTGCTGAAAAACGCCCCGAAACATGTACCAGCGGCTGCAGCAGGCGTACCTGTTCCATCACTTTGTGCTTGCTGCGCAACTGGAACAACCAGTCGTACAACCGAGGCTGCTGCTGGCGGATCAAGCGGGCCAGGGCGATGGTCGCCCGCACGTCGGAAAGTGCCTCGTGGGCCTGGCCATGGTCGATGCCGTTGGCCTGGCTGAGCAGCTCCAGGCGCAGGCTGGTACGACCATCCTGCTGCGGCCAGACGATCCCTTCCGGGCGCAAGGCATAGGCGGTGCGCACCACGTCGATCAGGTCCCAGCGGCTGTTGCCACCCTGCCATTCGCGGGCATAGGGATCGAAGAAGTTGCGGTAGAGGCTGTAGCGGGTGACTTCATCGTCGAAGCGCAGGGTGTTGTAACCCGCGCCACAGGTTCCGGGGCGCGCCAGTTGCTCATGCACTTTTGTCATGAACTCGGCTTCGCACAGCCCGTTGCCTGCCAGTTGCTCGGGGGTGATGCCGGTCACCAGGCAAGCCGCCGGGTGCGGCAGGATATCGTCGCTGGGCCGGCAATAAAGGCTGATCGGTGCCTCGATTTCGTTGAGTTCGAGGTCAGTGCGCACGCCTGCGACCTGCAGGGGCCGGTCGCGGCGCGGATCGATACCGGTGGTTTCGTAATCGTGCCAGAAGATGCTGGTGCTCACGGGGTCGTCCTGTAACAAGGTCGACCAGAGTCTACCGGAGACAGCCTCAGGCGGAAGCGTTCATGGGCCGGAAACTGAAGTAGCTGCGCAAGGAACGCACGAACTCCTCGTACTCGCGGGGTGCCTGCAACAGCATGAAGCCTGAATCGTAGTGCCCCGGCGTCTGGTCCTCGCGACACCATAGGCAACTAGCAGTCAGGTTGACGTATTGCCACCCGCCGCCTGCCAGCGGCAGGCGCAACTGCAGCTCGAAATCCGGCCCGACCAGCACCGGCAACTGGCTGATCAGCATCAACCCGTCCTCCGAGGCATTGCCGAGGTAGCCGATCTGCTGGTCGGTGAATCGGTTGTACACCTTGAGGACACAAGGCAACTGGTGACGTTCTATATGGCGTTCGATAAACATGCTGTCCGTACCTGATGCCAGGAAGACAAGGTACTGGCGGTGATCGTTACATCTGCCTGACAGATTAGCCCAGGGCGCCTGTCCAATTCCATGAAATCAACAACACCTTGGTGTTAGCGCCAAGGTGCACGGGTGACCGGCGTCGCCACCGCCGCCTCGCCAGGCCGATAGTGACCGAGTTGCTCGAGTGTCTGCAGCCGCGCCCGGGCGCGGTAGGCGTACTCGTTCTGCGGGTAGCGCTGGATCAGGTACTGGTAGGTCTGCGCCGCATCGACGTAGAGTTTCTGGCGCTCCAGGCACTGGCCCCGCAGCAGCGAGACTTCCGGGTGAATGAACGGCCGGGCACGGCTGGTACGGTCGACCTGCGACAGCTCCAGCATCACCCGCTGGCAATCGCCGCGGTCGTAGGCACGGTAGGCATTGTTCAGATGATGGTCCATCGACCAACGGGTGCAACCGACGACACTGGCCGCCACGGCCAAAACGATCAGGGCTCGCATGGGGGATCTCCTTTATTACGCAGTGTATCGGCTTGGTTTGGCATTTCTTCAGCTTCAAGCGGCAAGCTGCAAGCGGTTATGCGGCGCGAATCAGCTAGAGGCTTGCAGCTTGGAGCCTCCGTTCAACCGCCAAGCCCAAGCGCTGCCAGGTAGTGCAATGGAACAATGACTACAGCGAGATTCCGGGGTAGCCTTTCGCTGCGCTTCACTATAGGAGTCTGTGCATGACCATCCGCCGTACCAAAATCGTCGCCACCCTCGGCCCCGCCAGCAACTCGCCGGAAGTGATCGAACAACTGATCCTCGCTGGCCTGGACGTGGCACGCCTGAACTTCTCCCACGGCACCCCGGACGAGCACAAGGCCCGCGCCCGCCTGATCCGCGACATCGCCGCCAAGCACGGGCGTCACGTCGCGCTGCTGGGCGACCTGCAGGGGCCGAAGATCCGCATCGCCAAGTTCAGCAACAAGCGCATCGAACTGAAGATCGGCGACACGTTCACCTTCTCCACCGCCCACCCGCTGACCGAAGGCACCCAGGACATCGTCGGCATCGACTACCCCGACCTGGTCAAGGACTGCGGCGTCGGCGACGAACTGCTGCTCGATGACGGCCGCGTGGTCATGCGTGTCGAGACCGCCACTGCCGATGCCCTGCACTGCGTGGTGATCGTCGGTGGCCCGCTGTCCGACCACAAGGGAATCAACCGCAAGGGTGGCGGCCTGACCGCCCCGGCCCTGACCGACAAGGACAAGGCCGACATCAAGCTGGCGGCGGAAATGGACCTGGACTACCTGGCCGTGTCCTTCCCGCGTGACGCCAGCGACATGGAATACGCCCGCAAGCTGCGCGACGAAGCCGGCGGCACCGCCTGGCTGGTGGCCAAGATCGAGCGCGCCGAAGCCGTGGCCGACGACGAGACCCTCGATGGCCTGATCGCCGCCTCCGACGCCGTGATGGTCGCCCGTGGCGACCTGGGCGTGGAAATCGGCGACGCCGAGCTGATCGCCATCCAGAAGAAGATCATCCAGCACGCCCGCCGCAACAACAAGGCGGTGATCGTCGCGACCCAGATGATGGAGTCGATGATCCAGAACCCGATGCCGACCCGTGCCGAAGTGTCCGACGTGGCCAACGCCGTGCTGGACAACACCGACGCGGTGATGCTGTCGGCCGAGAGCGCCGCCGGCGCCTACCCGATCGAAGCGGTCCAGGCCATGGCGCGTATCTGCCAGGGCGCCGAGAAGCACCCGACCAGCCAGAAGTCCAGCCATCGCCTGCATACCACCTTCGAGCGCTGCGACGAAAGCATCGCCCTGGCGGCGATGTACACCGCCAACCACTTCCCCGGCGTCAAGGCGATCATCGCCCTCACCGAAAGCGGCTACACCCCGCTGATCATGTCGCGCCTGCGCTCGCACGTGCCGATCTTCGCCATGTCGCCGCACAGCGGCACCCAGGCCCGTACCTCGCTGTTCCGTGGCGTCTACCCGATCGCCTTCGACCCCGCCTCGCTGCCGCCGGAGAAAGTCAGCCAGGCCGCGGTCGACGAACTGCTCAAGCGCGGCCTGGTGCAACAGGGTGACTGGGTGATCCTGACCAAGGGCGACAGCTACCACACCATCGGCGGGACCAATGGCATGAAGATCCTGCATGTGGGTGATCCGCTGATCTGAGTCGATTCTCCAACGCCGTAATCCTGGGGCCGTTTCGCGCCCCTTCGCGGGCAAGCCCGCTCCCACATGGCCCTGCCAACCGCATCATTCGTGATCGACTCGGCCCCTGTGGGAGCGGGCTTGCCCGCGAAAGGAGCCCCACAAGCCCTCAGGCATGCTCGAGAAACACATCGGCAAACAGCTGGTTCCTCGGCAACCCGGCAATGAACAGCCGCCGTGCGAAGCGCTCGACACTCCCCGGCGCCCCGCACGCCAGCGCCACCGTCTGCCGCGATGACAGGCGCAACCCCGCCAGCGCTTGCTCCAACTGATCGGCCAACCCCCACTCGACACTCACCCTGGGATATCGATCGGCCAGGTCCGCCAACGGCCCGGCCAGATACTGTCCGGCGCGGTCATGGGTCACATGCAGCACCCGGATCCCACCCTGGTGCCCCTGGCGCAACGCTTCCCGCAGGATGCCCCACAACGGCGCAAGCCCTGTTCCCGCGGCCAGCAGCCACAAGGGTCGCTCCTGCCAGTCCGGGTCGTAGTGCAAGGCGCCGCCCCGCAGCTCGCCCAGGCGCAGCTCATCGCCCTCGGCCAGCCGCCTGGCCTTGTCGCAGAAGGCGCCAGGGCGCCGGCAATCCAGGTGGAACTCCAGGAAGTCATCTTCCCCCGGCAGGCTCGCCAGTGAATACGGCCGCGCCACGCCGTCCAGCCACAGCACCAGGTGCTGCCCTGCCTGGTAGCGCAATGGCCGCTCGGGCCTAAGGCGCAAGCGCAGCACGTCGCCGAACCACGCCAGGGCGCAGACGCGCGCAGGCAAGCCATCGCTCGACGGATCGAACACCGCCACCCGCAAGTCGGCGCTCACCCGGCACTGGCAGGCCAGGCGCCAGCCCTGCTCGCGCTGCGCAAGGCCCAGCGCCTCGGGCATGGCGTCCTCGGGCTGCCCCTCCAGGCAACGCACCAGGCAGGCATGGCAACTGCCGGCGCGGCAGCTGTAGGGCACGCCACAACCTGCGGCATTGAGGGCATCGAGCAGGTTGCTGGCGGCCGGCACTGTCCAGCAGCGCTCGCCGACGCAGAGTTCAGGCATGGTCGGTATGTCTCCACGAATCACATCGCCCACTCTAGGGCTTCGCGGGTAAATCAGCAAAAAGGGTGCCCGTCGGTTGCCGACCTTGGTCCAGACCACACGCAGGTGTGCCGGGGGCGGATGCGCGCTATACTGCCGCGCCCTTTTGCGTCGGCCAGCCTGCCGGCGCGCCTTGCAAGGCATTTCGACGCGCAGGTCGGCGGTGTCGGAAGGCCTTTATGAATGTTCCCGTCTTTAAGAGGAGCGCGCTGCATGACCGTGATCAAGCAAGACGACCTGATTCAGAGCGTTGCCGACGCCCTGCAATTCATCTCGTACTACCACCCCGTCGATTTCATCCAGGCGATGCACGAAGCCTACCTGCGTGAAGAGTCGCCCGCCGCGCGCGACTCCATCGCCCAGATCCTGATCAACTCGCGCATGTGCGCCACCGGCCACCGCCCGATCTGCCAGGACACCGGCATCGTCACCGTGTTCGTCCGCGTGGGCATGGACGTACGCTGGGACGGCGCCACCATGAGCGTCGACGACATGATCAACGAGGGTGTGCGCCGCGCCTACAACCTGCCTGAGAACGTCCTGCGCGCCTCGATCCTGGCCGACCCGGCCGGTGCCCGCAAGAACACCAAGGACAACACTCCGGCGGTGATCCACTACTCCATCGTCCCCGGCGACAAGGTCGAGGTCGACGTCGCCGCCAAGGGCGGCGGCTCGGAGAACAAGTCGAAGATGGCCATGCTCAACCCGTCCGACTCGATCGTCGACTGGGTCCTGAAGACCGTCCCGACCATGGGCGCCGGCTGGTGCCCGCCTGGCATGCTGGGCATCGGCATCGGCGGTACCGCCGAGAAGGCCGCGGTGATGGCCAAGGAAGTCCTGATGGAGTCCATCGACATCCATGAACTCAAGGCCCGCGGCCCGCAGAACCGCATCGAGGAACTGCGCCTGGAGCTGTTCGAGAAGGTCAACCAGCTGGGCATCGGCGCCCAGGGCCTGGGCGGCCTGACCACCGTGCTCGACGTCAAGATCATGGACTACCCGACCCATGCCGCCTCCCTGCCGGTGTGCATGATCCCCAACTGCGCCGCCACCCGCCACGCCCACTTCGTGCTCGACGGCACGGGCCCGGCCGAGCTGGAAGCGCCGTCGCTGGACGCCTACCCGGAAATCGTCTGGGAAGCCGGCCCGAGCGCCCGCCGCGTCGACCTCGACAGCATCACCCCGGAAGAAGTCGCCAGCTGGAAGCCGGGCGAGACCCTGCTGCTCAACGGCAAGATGCTCACCGGCCGCGACGCCGCGCACAAGCGCATGGTCGAGATGCTCAACCGTGGCGAAGCGTTGCCGGTGGACCTCAAGGGCCGTTTCATCTACTACGTAGGCCCGGTCGATCCGGTCGGTGACGAAGTGGTAGGTCCTGCCGGCCCGACCACCGCCACCCGCATGGACAAGTTCACCCGCCAGATCCTCGAGCAGACCGGCCTGCTGGGCATGATCGGCAAGTCCGAGCGTGGCCCGACCGCCATCGAGGCGATCAAGGACAACAAGGCCGTGTACCTGATGGCCGTCGGCGGCGCCGCCTACCTGGTAGCCCAGGCGATCCGCAAGTCCCAGGTCCTGGCGTTCGCCGAGCTGGGCATGGAGGCGATCTACGAGTTCGAGGTCAAGGACATGCCGGTCACCGTCGCGGTGGACAGCAACGGTGAGTCGGTGCACATCACCGGCCCTGCCCTGTGGCAGAGCAAGATCGCCGAGAGCCTGGCGGTCGAAGTGAAGTAAAACGCCCGACCGTTTGGGGCTGCCTTGCAGCCCCAAGCTTCAAGGCTCTGCCAGACCCGCGCAGCGGCCAACCCAGCCCTACAGAACCCGCTCGAACTGCTCCGGCCAGTCCCGCCGGGTGAACACCTGCCCTTCCCGCCGTACCCGTCGCACCTCCTCCAGATCCACCTCACAGACCAACCAACGGCTACCGCCAGGGCACAATTCGGCGCTCTCGGCGATCACGCCATTGGCCGGCATACCATGGTCCGGCGGCACGAACAGCCCTGCCCGCCCGATGTTCTCATCCAGCGCCGGCGACCAAGGCGCCATGCCCACCGTAGGGCTCTGCAACACGGCGATCTGGTTCTCCAGGGCGCGCGCCTGGGCGCCGATGCGCACGCGGTGATACCCCGCCTCGGTGTCGGTGCAACTGGGGGTGAGGATCAGGTCCGCACCGCCTTCGGCCAGGCGCCGGGCCAGCAGGGGGAACTCGTTGTCATAGCAGATCAGGATGCCCAGGCGCCCCAGGGCCGTGTCGAACACCTTGAGCCCTTCGCCTGCGGCGATCCCCCACTGCTCCCGTTCGAAGCGGGTCATGATCAGTTTGTCCTGATGGCCCAGCACCCCGTCCGGACCGAACAGCCAGGCACGGTTGCGGTAACGGCCATCGGCGTCGAGCACGGGCACGCTGCCAGGCTGCAGGTAGATGCCCCAGCGACGGGCAAGGCTTTCGCACAGCGCCAACCACGGCGCGACCAGCGGCTGGATGCCGGCGATCGACGCCTTCAGGTCGCTGCGCTGTTGTACCGGCAACTGGCCGCTGAGCACCAGGCCGGCATATTCAGGCAATAGCAGCAATTGCCCACCAGCCTCGACCGCCTCGGCGCACAAGCCGTGCAAGTGCTCGGCATAGGCGTCCCAGCTCTCGTACAGTTCGATGGCGTACTGGCACGCCGCGAGGCGGATCATACCGGCAGTTCCTTGAGCCAGAAGGACATGATCTTGGCCGATTCGGTCTGCTCGTCGAGGTCGCGCCAGGCATAGGTGGTGCGCAGCGACGGATCGTGCAGGAAGCCACGGTTGCGCCAGAAGCCATGCAACGGCTTGTAGTCCAGTGGGCGCCGGGGATGGCCGGCCGGGCGCTCGACAGCGCAGAAGGCGCAGTAGTCGAATTCAGCGAGCTTGTGGGCGTAGGATTCGCGCTCGATGAAGAAGCGCACGCCCAGGCCCTGGCCCCGGTAGGCCGGCAGCAACACCGACTCGCCGAAGTAGTAGACGCTCGCCGGGTCCCGGCCCTGGGCCAGGAACGGCTGCTGGAACTCGAGCGTCTCGTCGACCAGGGGCAGGCCGGTCGAGGCGCCGACCACCTTGCCGCCGTCCAGGGCCAGCACCACCAGGCTGCGCCCGGAACGGGCATAGGTGGACAGGTAGTCGGCCTCGTATTCCGGCGAGCCGTCGTAGAGGTAGGGGAACTCGCGGAACACCGTCAGGCGCAGGCGAGCGAGGTCATCGATGTAAGGCGCGATGGCAGCGCCGTGCAACAGGCGGATTTCCATGCGTAGCGGTCGTTTTGTCGATGTGGATGACGCGCTCGGCTAAGCCGGGCTTGAGGGGAAACCCTATCATCCGCTCCACGCCATTCCCTTTCCCGTACACGACAGGAACATTGCCATGACCGCTACCGAGCTCGTCAACGCCTACTACGCCGCCTTCAATGCCGGGGACATGCCGGCCTTCCTCGCCCTGCTCAGCGAGGACGTGATCCATGACATCAACCAGGGCGAGCGGCAGATGGGCAAGGCGGCTTTCGCAGCCTTCATGGACAAGATGAACCGCTGCTACCGGGAGCGCCTGGCCGACATCGTGGTGATGCAGAACGCCGACGGCAGCCGCGCGGCCGCCGAGTTCACCGTGCACGGAGAGTACCTGGCCGATGACGAAGGGCTGCCACCGGCCAATGGGCAGACCTACGTGCTGCCGGCTGGGGCGTTCTTCTACATCCATTGCGGGAAGATCGCCCGGGTGACCAACTACTACAACCTCAATGACTGGGTCGAGCAGGTGGGCTGAGGGCTGGGGTTGGCAGTACAGTTTTGGGGGCGCTTCGCACAAGCCCGGGTAAACCTCGGATGATGCGAATGGCCCCCTCCTCTACGTCAGGCAATCCGCGTCCCGATCAATTTGAGAAATGCCGCCAACCACGCCGGATGCGCTGGCCAGGCCGGTGCGGTCACCAGGTTCCCGTCCACGTGCGCCTGGTCCATGGCGATGTCCACATATCGCCCTCCCGCCAACCTCACCTCGGGCGCACACGCCGGATACGCACTGCACTCGCGCCCATCCAGCACACCGGCCGCCGCCAGCAACTGGGCCCCATGGCACACCGCAGCGATGGGCTTGCCGGCCTGGTCGAAGGCCTTGACCAAACCCAGCACCCGCTCATCCAGGCGCAGGTACTCAGGCGCCCGGCCCCCTGGGATCAGCAGCGCGTCATAGCCCTCGGCCCGCACCTGCACGAAGTCCTGGTTCAGGGCGAAAGCGTGCCCTGGCTTCTCGCTGTAGGTCTGGTCACCTTCGAAATCGTGGATCGCCGTGCGCACGGTCTGCCCCGCCAGTTTCTCCGGGCACACCGCGTGCACCGTGTGGCCGACCATCTTCAGGGCCTGGAAGGGCACCATCACCTCGTAGTCCTCGACGTAGTCGCCCACCAGCATGAGAATCTTCTTCGCCGTCATCGCCGCCACTCCTTCCGTAGCATGAGAACAATCCCTGCACGATAGTCCGCTTCGCCGTCTTAGTCGCGGCGATCCAGCAGGTTGACCACCAGGCGATCGAGCAATCCCCACAGCCGCTGCTGCACCCGCCACCAGAGCGGCCGGGCCTGCCAGAGCGCCAGGTCGACCTCCTGGCTCAGGGCGAAGTCGCGCTCGAAACTGGCCGCCACGGCGGCGGTCAACGGTGGGTCGATGGCCTCGACATTGGCCTCGAGGTTGAAACGCAGGTTCCAGTGGTCGAAATTGCACGAACCGACGCTGACCCAGTCGTCCACCAGCACCATCTTCAGGTGCAGGAAGCAGGGCTGGTACTCGAAGATCCGCACGCCGGCGCGCAGCAACCGCGGATAGTAGCGATGACCGGCGTAGCGTATCGCCGGATGATCGGTGCGCGGGCCGGTGAGCAGCAGGCGCACATCGATGCCCTTCTGCGCAGCCCGGCGCAAGGAGCGGCGCACGCTGAAGGTCGGCAGGAAGTACGGCGTGGCCAGCCAGATGCGACGCTGGCCACTGTTCAGGGCCCGTACCAGCGCATGCAGGATGTCTCGGTGCTGACGGGCATCGGCATAGGCCACCCGGCCCAGGCCCTGCCCCTGGACCGGTACGCGAGGCAGGCGCGGCAACCCGAAGCCTTCCGGTGGGCGCCAGGCGGTGCGCCGGTTGTTGGCGTGCCACTGGCGATCGAACAACAGTTGCCAGTCAGTCACGATCGGCCCCTGCATCTGCACCATCACCTCATGCCACTCGCTGGTTTCGTCCCCCGGCTTCCAGAACGCGTCGGTGACACCGGTGCCGCCGACCACGGCCCAGCGCTCGTCCACCAGCAGCAGCTTGCGATGGTCGCGATAGAAGTTGCGCAACCCTCGCAGCCAGCGCAGGCGGTTGTACAGCCGCAGCTCGACACCCGCCGTCTGCAGGCGCTGGCGCAGGGCCGAGGGGAAGGCCAGCGCACCGTAGTCGTCGAACAGGCAGCGCACCCGCACACCCCGGCCAGCGGCCTGCTCGAGGGCCTCGACCACCGCCTCGGCGCAGGCGCCGGCTTCCACGAGATAGAGCTCCAGGTCGACCTGGAATTCAGCACGCACGATCGCCATGAGCATGCGCGGAAAGAACCTGGGGCCGTCGATCAACAGCTCGAACTGGTTGCCACCCCGCCAAGGGAAGACCGGCCCCGACATGTCAGCGAGCGGCGAAGATCAGCACCGCACTCACCGGTACCGATGGGCTGATGGAAGAAAGCCCGGCGAGCTTGCGCAAGGTCGCCAGGCCCGGCATCAGGCCGAAGTCCTCGGCGCGCAGCAGCAGCGGCTCCAGGGTCACCACCTGGAAGCGCCGCTCGTCCAGACGAGTGGCCAGCAACAGGACGTTGTAGCTGCGCGACTCGCCATGCAGGGTCACGGTCACCGGCAGGCGCAGCTCCACCTGGGCGCCGTTGGCAAGGTCATTGATCGGCCCCAGGTCGATCTGCGCCTGCACCTGGGCCTCCGGGAAACGGGCGACCTCGAACAGCTCGTTGCGCATGCGTTCGTCACGCAGCGGAACGCCGCCACTGACCGAGTCCATCTCGATGCGCAGTTGCGCCAGGCCCTTGCGGTCGACCTTGCCGTGCAACACCAGGAAGCGATGCACCTCGGCGGTATCGCCGTTCTTGCTGGTGACGAAGGACAGGCGCGAGGACTCGCCGTCCAGGTGCCAATTGGCGTGGGCGGGCAAGCACAGGGCCAACAGGAGGGCGGGCAGGAGACGGAGCAACTTGAACATGTGAAGTCCTTTGAAACAAGGCCGTCAACCTTACCCGCCCCTCTTCATGGCAGCAAGCGGCAGCCCGCGCGCGCCCCCTGCCAGGCGGCCACGCTACTGCGCCCCAGGCCCTCGGCGAACACCCGTCGCCGCGCAGGGTCTTCCTCCAGCCGGCCCAACGGCAGGTACTGCTTCACGTAGCCCTGGCAATACGCCGCGTCGAAGCCCATGACGAACCGGCACGAGCAGTACTCCTTGGCCGAATAGGCCGAAAGAATCCCCGGGAAGTCCGCCAACGCCTGGCGCTCATGCCAGGCCCAGGCCAGCAACAACGACATCGGCACCAGCCACACCAGGTGCTTCATGCGCCCTCCGCAGCCAGGGCAGTCAGCACCCGCTTGAGCAGCTCGTTGTGCCGGTAGCTGCCATCACGGTCGTCGCCGTAACGGACGATCACCAGCTTCTGCGAAGGCAGCAGGTAGAGCACCTGGCCCCAATGCCCAAGCGCCGCATAGGTATCCAGCGGTGCGTCCGGCCAGGGTGCAGGGTGGCCCGGCAACGGCTGGTTGAGCCACCAGTGGCCGCCGGGGTTGGCCTCGCCGGGGGCTGCCTCGGCGTGCTCGAACAGGCGTCGGTTGAACGCCACCCAACCCGCCGGCAGTAGCTGGCGATCGCGCCAGCGCCCCTCGCGCAGCATCAGCAGGCCGATCCTGGCCAGGTCGCGGGCGCTCAGGTAGAGGTAGGAAGACCCCACGTAGGTGCCGGCGCCATCGCGCTCCCAGACGGCACTGTCGATGCCCAGCGGCGTGAACAGCGCCTGCCAGGGGTAGTCCTCGTATTGCCCAGGCTCGAGCATGCCCCGCAGGGCGGCGGCCAGCAGGTTGCTGTCGCCGCTGGAATAGAGAAAGCGTGCGCCCGGCGTCGCGTCGGCGGGCATCGCAGCGGCAAAAGCGGCCATGTCGGCGCGGCCACGGGTATAGAGCATGGCCACCACCGAGGACTTGAGCGGCGCGTATTCGTAATCCTCCTGCCAGGCCAGGCCGCTGGCCCAGTGCAGCAAGTCGACCAGGCGCAAGCGCGGGTGGGCTTGCAGTGGCGGGTAGTAACGGGCCGCCGGGTCCTCGAGGGCGAAGCGCCCTTCGCCCTGGGCCACGCCGAGCAGAGTGGCCAGCACGCTCTTGCTGATCGACCAGGTCAGGTGCGGGGTATCGACACCGCTTGGCGCGGCGTAGCGCTCATGCAGGATGCGCCCATCGCGAATGATCAGCAGCGCGTCGCTGCGCACACCCGTGCGCTCGGTCGCATGGCGCGCCGGGAAGGCATAGGCGTCGACGGCCTGCCAGTCGAGCGCATTGGGCTCGGTGTGCCAGTCCGGGTCCGGCCATGCCTCGGCCCAGGCCGGCATGGCGACCATCCCCAGGATGCCCAACAGCCCCTTCAGCGTACCCATGGCCGGCCCTCTCGTCGCGGATCGGGCGAGCCTGCCAGGGTTTCATGACAATCCAGCGGCGGCCCAGGCCTTTTCCAGGCGCTTGTCGCGGGCGGCAGCGGCCAGCGCCAGCACGCCCTGGTCACGCTGCCAGCAATGTGCCCAGGCCTGCGGGCCGGCAGCCAGGGCCTTGTCGATATCGCCGCGCAAGCCCTGGAACTGGGCGAACAGCCCGGCGAGCAGCAGATGGCAGGCGGTGCTGTCGGCGCATTGCCGGCTGCCCTCGGCACAACCGCCAAGCAGGCCCAGCAGACGCAGGCGCAGCTCCCGCGGCCAGCCACTGTCCTGACCGACGCCATATAACCAGGCGACCAGCGCCGCCAGCACATAAAGGTCCTCGAGGGAGCGGAACGGTTTGACATAGGCGTCCCAGCCATCGCCAGCGAGCAGTTCGCAGGCGGCCTGCTGCAGGTGCAGGCGGGCATGCCCGACCTCGGGCATCAGCGGCAGCGCCGGCAGGGCCTCCAGACGCACCCCGGGCTCGCCCGGGTAGACCACCGCCAGGCTCAGGCGGGGAGGTTCGCCCTGCCCTTCGCTGCGCGCCGCCACCAACAGCCACTCGGCCTCGAGCCCTGCCGTCACGAAGTCCTTGCTGCCAGTCAGGCGCAGGCCATCGAGCCGGGTCTGCATGTCTGCCGGCCGCACGCTGCGCCGCTCAGTGGCGCATAGCGCGCCGAGGCTGGCCGGGGCGCTGGGCCAGAGCACGCGCAAAGCGGCCTGGTAGCCGACCAGGAAGGCCAGGCCCGGGGTGGCCATGGCACGGCCGCCGAGCACCGCCAGCTCGAAGGGGTTGACCGGCCCCAGGCGCTCGAGCAGCGCACCGTGGCTTTCGCCCAGGCTGTCGGCCCGGGGCTGGCGGAAAGGGTCGTTGAGTCGTTGCAACCAGGCCATCGGACGCTCCTCGCAAGGGGTTGTCACGCAAGCATCACCAAAGATTCACAGGGGTGACACCGCGCGTACCTAGGCTGACTTTGCACAACAAAGCCGACCGGCCGCAACCCTCTTTGGCTGGCTTAGGGAGACTCGCAATGACTCGGATCGCTCGCTCTGGCGACAACAGCACTGAACGCCGTCTGCAAGCCGAACGCCTGGTCGGCGTCGCGGCCCTGCAAGAAGCGCAGGCCCTGCGTTTCAAGGTGTTCAGCGCCGAATTCAAGGCCAAGCTCAAGGGCGCGGAACAGGGCCTGGACATGGACGACTACGACATCCACTGCCGCCACATCGGCGTGCGCGACCTGGCCAGCGGCCAACTGGTCGCCACCACCCGTCTGCTCGATCACCAGGCCGCCAGCAGCCTGGGCCGTTTCTACAGCGAAGAAGAATTCAGCCTGCACGGGCTGCTCCAGTTGCAGGGCCCGATCCTCGAGCTGGGTCGCACCTGCGTCGACCCGGCCTACCGCAACGGCGGCACCATCGCCGTGCTCTGGGGGGAGCTTGCCGAGGTGCTCAACGAGGGCCGCTACAGCTACCTGATGGGGTGCGCCAGCATCCCCATGCAGGACGGCGGCGTGCAGGCCCACGCCATCATGCAGCGCCTGCGCGAGCGCTACCTGTGCACCGAGCACCTGCGCGCCGAGCCGAAGAAGCCGCTGCCGAGCCTGGCCCTGCCGAACAACGTCATCGCCGAAATGCCACCGCTGCTCAAGGCCTACATGCGCCTGGGCGCGAAGATCTGCGGCGAGCCCTGCTGGGACGAGGACTTCCAGGTCGCCGACGTGTTCATCCTGCTCAAGCGCGACGACCTCTGTCCGCGCTATGCCCGCCACTTCAAGGCGGCGGTCTGATGCCGCGCCTGCGGGTACTCGCCCGCCTGGCCCGGCTGATACTGGTGTTGCTGCTGGGCATGCTCATGGCCAGCGTGATCGCCTTCGGCGAACGCCTGGGCCTGAAAGCCTCCGTCGAACGGCGCCAGCGCTGGACGCGCCGGTTCATGCAGCACTTGGTCGGCGCCCTGCCCTTCAAGGTGCGCGTGGTCGGCCCGTTGCCACGCCAGCCGATGCTGTGGGTCAGCAACCATGTGTCCTGGACCGACATTCCCCTGCTCGGCATGCTCACGCCCCTGTCGTTCCTGTCCAAGGCCGAAGTGCGCCACTGGCCGTTGGCCGGCTGGCTGGCGCAGAAGGCCGGGACCCTGTTCATCCGCCGCGGAAGCGGCGACAGCCAACGCCTGGCCCGGCAGATCGGCAACCAGCTAAACCAGCGACGGCCGTTGCTGATCTTCCCGGAAGGCACCACCACCGACGGCCGCAGCCTGCGTACCTTCCATGGTCGTCTGCTGGCCGCTGCCATCGACCTGGGCACGCCGCTGCAGCCGGTGGCGATCCAGTACCTGCGCGATGGCGAGCCCGACCCTGTGGCGCCGTTCATCGGCGACGATGACCTGGTTTCGCACCTGGTGCGGCTGTTCAGCCAACCGCGCGGCGAGGTGGTCATTCAGTTGCTGCAGCCGATCACCAGTGCGGGCAAGGAGCGGGCGGCCCTGGCCTTCCAGGCGCAGCAGGCGATCCACATGGCGTTGTTCGGCATCCAGGACGTGGAGATGGCGCCGCGTCGTCGGACGCAGGCGGCATAGTTGCGGCGGCGTCAGTACCGGCCTACTCGCGGCGGTACCGCCTCACCTGCCCGCCGCAGCAAAGGCCTGCAACTGCGGATAGAACTCGCGAAAATCCGCCAGCAACGGCTCGTACAGCCGCTCCAACTCCCCCATCACCCCACTCATCCCCTCCGGCCGCGACAGCCGCCGGGCGATCCCCTTGAACACCTGCTCCAG
This sequence comes from Pseudomonas sp. I2, assembly GCF_040984075.1. Classification (NCBI taxonomy): domain Bacteria; kingdom Pseudomonadati; phylum Pseudomonadota; class Gammaproteobacteria; order Pseudomonadales; family Pseudomonadaceae; genus Pseudomonas; species Pseudomonas sp. I2. The sequence continues at coordinate 21,718 of NZ_JBCGFQ010000020.1, read as the reverse complement.
GGTCGCGAAGTCGCCATAAGCCCCCAGCCAGTCATCCGCCGCCATGAACGGCGCAATGTGTGCCAGCCGCCCCGGAAGCTCGGACTGGGCCAGCAGCACGCGATAGAACGCCTCGGTGAACTCGCCCAGTGGCTGCTCGGCATAGTCCGCCCAATGCCGCGCCAGGCAGTGGTCGAAGAACACATCGAGGATGATCCCGGCATAGCGCCGCCGCTCGCGGGGGAAACGCGCCAGCGCCGCCAGCACCAGCGGGTGGCTGTCGGTATAGCTGTCGATATGCCGGTGCAACCGGATCGAGGCCTCCAGCGCCGGCGGGAAACGCCCGTCCAGCGAGCCCTTGACGAAGTCGCCATACAGGCTGCCCAGCAGTTGCTGCGGCGCGTGGCCGCCCAGGTGAAGGTGTGCGAGGTAATTCATGGCGCCAGTCTAGCACCCACTCCGGCCATATCGTTATAACGCGATATAGCGATTCATGCTCAGCTCAGAACCTCTTCATATTTGTATATCGCGAAATATCGATTTATATTTCGTCCCATCGCGATATACCGCTACACACCACGAGCCCAACCATGCCTCTCGATCTCGACGAAATAATAAAAGCCCTGGCCCACCCGGTCCGGCGAGACATCCTCAACTGGCTGAAGGACCCCGCGGCGCAATTCCCCGACCAGCAGCACAGCACCGAATACGGCGTCTGTGCCGGGCAGATCGACCAACGCTGCGGCCTGTCGCAGTCGACCGTCTCCGCCCACCTGGCGACCTTGCAGCGCGCGGGCCTGATCAGCAGCCAGAAGATCGGCCAGTGGCATTTCTTCAAACGCAACGAGCAAACCATCCGGGCTTTCCTCGAGCAGATGAGCCAAGAGCTCTGACAAGGACCTTGCAATGCCCCTTTCCCTGTTGATCCTGGCGCTGAGCGCCTTTGCCATCGGTACCACCGAGTTCGTCATCATGGGCCTGCTGCCCGACGTGGCGCAGGACCTTGGCGTGACCATCCCCGGCGCCGGTTGGCTGGTGACCGGTTACGCCCTGGGCGTGGCCATCGGTGCACCGTTCATGGCCCTGGCCACCGCCCGCCTGCCCCGCAAGGCCGCGCTGGTGACGCTGATGGGCGTATTCATCGTCGGCAACCTGCTGTGCGCCGTGGCCAGCGACTACGACCTGCTGATGTTCGCCCGGGTGGTGACCGCCCTGTGCCACGGTGCCTTCTTCGGCATCGGCTCGGTGGTGGCCGCCAGCCTGGTGCCGGCCAACCGCCGCGCCTCTGCGGTGGCGCTGATGTTCACCGGCCTGACCCTGGCCAACGTGCTCGGCGTGCCCCTGGGCACTGCACTGGGCCAGGTCGCCGGCTGGCGTTCGACCTTCTGGGCCGTGACACTGATCGGGGTGATCGCCTTGATCGGCCTGGTGCGCTTCCTGCCGCTGCAGCGCCAGGAAGAAAAGGTCGACATGCGCGCCGAACTGGCCGCCCTCAAGGGCATCGGCATCTGGCTGTCGCTGGGCATGACCGTGCTGTTCGCCGCGTCCATGTTCGCCCTGTTCACCTATGTGGCACCGTTGCTCGGTGACGTCACCGGCGTATCGCCACGCGGCGTGACCTGGACCCTGCTGCTGATCGGCCTGGGCCTGACCCTGGGCAACATCCTCGGCGGCAAGCTGGCCGACCGCCGCCTGGGTGCCACCCTGGTAGGAGTGTTCGCCGCCATGGCGGTGGTGTCCACCGTACTGAGCTGGACCAGCAGCGCCCTGGTGCCGGCAGAAATCACCCTGTTCCTCTGGGCCACCGCCGCCTTCGCCGCCGTGCCGGCCCTGCAGGTCAACGTGGTGACCTACGGCAAGGCCGCACCGAACCTGGTCTCGACCCTGAACATCGGCGCCTTCAACCTGGGCAATGCCCTGGGCGCCTGGGTCGGCGGCAGCGTCATCGCCCATGGCTTCGGCCTGACCCGCGTGCCCCTGGCCGCAGCGGCCCTGGCGGTGCTGGCGCTGATCGTCACCCTCATCACCTTCAGCCAGCGCGGCGGCGATGCCGAACTGGCCAGCGCTTCCAATTGACCCACGCGAGGCTAAGCAGATGACCACGCTCTTCGATCCGATCACTCTGGGCGACCTCGAGCTGCCCAACCGCATCATCATGGCCCCGCTGACCCGCTGCCGCGCCGATGAAGGCCGCGTGCCCAACGCACTGATGGCCGAGTACTACGTGCAACGTGCCAGCGCCGGGCTGATTCTCAGCGAGGCGACCTCGGTGACGCCCATGGGCGTCGGCTACCCGGACACCCCCGGTATCTGGTCCGATGAGCAGGTGCGCGGCTGGACCAACGTGACCAAGGCCGTGCATGGCGCCGGTGGGCGCATCTTCCTGCAGCTGTGGCACGTGGGGCGCATCTCCCATCCCAGCTACCTGAACGGCGAGTTGCCCGTGGCGCCGAGCGCGATCCAGCCCAAGGGCCATGTCAGCCTGATCCGGCCGGTCACCGAGTACCCGACCCCACGCGCCCTGGAAACCGAGGAAATCGCCGACATCGTCGAGGCCTACCGCACGGGTGCCGAGAATGCCAAGGCCGCCGGCTTCGACGGCGTGGAGATCCATGGCGCCAATGGCTACCTGCTCGACCAGTTCCTGCAGAGCAGCACCAACCAGCGCACCGATCGCTACGGCGGCGCCCTGGAGAACCGTGCGCGCCTGCTGCTGGAAGTGACCGACGCGGTCATCGAGGTGTGGGGCGCCAACCGTGTGGGCATGCACCTGGCCCCTCGCGCCGACGCCCATGACATGGGCGACGCCGACCGCGCGCAAACCTTCACCTATGTCGCACGGGAGCTGGGCAAGCGAGGCATCGCCTTCATCTGCTCGCGGGAGCAGGAAGCCGACGACAGCATCGGCCCGTTGATCAAGGAAGCCTTCGGCGGCCCGTACATCGTCAACGAGCGCTTCGACAAGGCCAGCGCCAATGCGGCCCTGGCCAATGGCACGGCCGATGCGGTGGCCTTCGGTATCCCGTTCATCGCCAACCCGGACCTGCCGGCGCGCCTGGCTGCCGATGCGCCGTTGAACGAGCCGCACCCGGAAACCTTCTATGCCAAGGGGCCGGTGGGGTATATCGATTATCCGCGGATGTGACCACGGCTCGGGGTTGGCCAGTCCGGCCGCGTCCTGGGGCTGCTTTGCAGCCCCATCGACAAACCGGAGCCCGCATCAAGGCCGGGCGTTGATCTGCTGCTGCAGGTTCTGGATCTGACTCTGCAGGGTGTTGAGGTTGCGGGTCACCTGGCTGCGGAAGGCGTCGAACTCCTGCACCGAGGCCCCTGCGGCAGGCGTCGGGCGGTTGTCGATCTGGCTCTTGAGCACCAGCACATCCTGCTCCAGGCTCTCGATGGCCGCGCTCGGGTTGCCCTGCTTCTTCAACGCCGCCACCTCATTGCTCAGGCTCTTGATCTGGCCGTCGAGCTTGCCGCCATCCACCTGGCCCGACTTCAGCGCCGCCAGTTCGCCATTGACGGCCTTGAGCTGCGCCTGCAACTGGTTCTGCAGCTCGGTCACCGCCTTCTGCTGCTCACGGGTATCGGCCAGCACCTGCTCCAGGCGCTTGCCCAGGTCACCGGCCTGGCCGGCCACCCCCTGCTGCTGCTTGCCCTGCTCGGCCAGGCTCGCCTGCAACTGGCGGATCTGCAGCTTCAGGGCCTCGCTGCCGGTATTGGCGCTGGACTCGCTGGCCTCCACCTTGCCGCTGATCGCCTGCAAGCGCCCCGCCGCTTCCTCGCTGATACGGGCGAAACTCTCCTGGGTCGCCACCAGTTGCTGCTCCATCAGCGAGATCTGCTGGAAGCTCCACCAGCCCAACCCCGCCAAGGCGATGAACGACGCGCACAGCAGTGCCCACAGGGGGCCGCTGCTGGCCGGGCGCGCGGCCTTCTGGCGGCTGCGCGCCACATGCGCCGGCAGCAGCTCGTCGTCATCTGGAGTACCGGCACGCAAGGTCGGTACGTCGTCGAAATCGTCGTGTGAGTCGTTACGCATGGATGCTTTCAACCGCGGTGGTAGCAAAGGGGCATTAGTATAAACCGCTCGGGCGGCGCATTGATGACCATCATCGGCGCGCCAGGTTCACGGATGCACGTTTTTCCACCAGGCGCAGAACTCGTCCAACGCCGTCCACAGGCTGACCTTCGGCCGGTAGTCCAGGTACTGGCGGGCGCGGCTGATGTCCAGGGTGAAGTCCTTGCTCATCACCTGCATCGCGGTACGCGACAGGGTCGGCTGCGGGCGCCCCGGCCACAGCAGGCAGGCCGCTTCGTTCAGCGCCGCCAGGCTGTAGGCCAGCCCGTAGGCGCGGTAGCGGGTGACCTGGGGCAACTGCATCTGGCGCATCACGTAGTTGACCACGTCCCACAGCGGCACGGGCTGTCCATTGCTGATGTTGTAGGCTTGGCCGAGCGCCTGCTCGTCGGCGAACAAGGCACTGAGCAAGGCATCGTTGAGGTTGTGCACGCTGGTGAAATCGACTTTGTTCAGACCATTGCCGACGATCGCCAGGCGACGCTTGCGCTGCATCTGCAACAAGCGCGCAAAGATGCTCGCATCGCCGGCCCCGGTGACGAAACGCGGGCGCAGGGCCAGCACCTGCAGGCCGAACTCCTGGGCACCGAAGACCTTCTGCTCGGCCAGGTACTTGGTCGTCGCGTAGTGGTCGTGGAAACGGCGCGGCAGTTGGTCTTCGCGGATGTCCAGGCGCGAGCGGCCGGTGAAGTAGATCGACGGCGACGACAGGTGCACCAGGCGGCGCACGCGCGCCTTGAGGCAGCCTTCCACCACGTTCTCTGTGACCACCACGTTGCCCTGGTGGAAATCCTGATAGCGCCCCCAGTTACCCACCGCGCCGGCGCAGTGCACCACCGCGTCGACGCCCTGGCACAAACGCCTGGCCAGTTCGCCATCGCCCAGGTCGCCCGGCATGAACTCGGCACCGCGCTTGACCAGGTGCTCCACGCCCTCGGCGCGCCGGCCGTTGACCCGTACCTCCAGGCCCTGCTCCAGGGCGAAACGTGCAAAGCGCCCGCCGATGAAGCCGCTCGCGCCGGTGACCAGAATTCGCATGTAAGACTCCGCCTTGCCAGATGACTGAAGCAACTGACGTCGCCCGCGCCTACAAGGGCACCAGCCAGCCCGGCGCCGTCTGGCGCAGGTGCTCGGTCAGTTGGGCGAGCAACTGCCCGCCATTGCGCCAATGATGCCAGTACAGCGGCACGTCGATGGGCGTATCGGCGCAGATTTCCACCAGTTGCCCGCCGGCCAGTTGCTCGGCGGCCTGCAGTTCAGGCACCAGGCCCCAGCCCAACCCAGCTTCGGTCATGCGCAGGAAGCCCTCGGAAGACGGGCACAGGTGATGGAGGAAACCGTCCTGGATACCCAGCGACGCCAGGTAGCGGTGCTGGAGGAAATCGTCCGGACCGAACACCACCGCCGGCGTGCGGGCCAGGCGCCGGACCTCGAAGCCCCGGGGAAAATGCCGTGCCATGAATGCCGGGCTGGCCAGCGCCCGGTAGCGCATGGCCCCCAGGGGCAGGCTGCGCGCCCCGGCCACCGGCCGCTCGCTGCCGCACAGGCAGGCGGCCACTTCGCCGGCGCGCATGCGCTTGAGGCCGACGTCCTGGTCTTCCACCACCAGGTCGAGCAGCACCTGTTGCCCGGCGCAGAAGGCCCCCACCGCACCGGCCCACCAGGTCGCCAGGCTGTCGGCGTTGAGGGCGATGCGCAGGCGCTCGGGCATGCCTTCCTCGTCCAGCGCGGGCACCTGGCGTTGCAGGTCGCGCTCGAGCAGGCGCACCTGCTGCACATGGTTGAGCAACTGGCGGCCGACCTCGGTCGGGCTTGGCGGCGTGGCACGTACCAGCACCGGCTGGCCGACGCGCGCCTCGAGCAGCTTGATGCGCTGGGAAATGGCCGATTGCGACAGGCCCAGAACCTGGGCGGCGCGCTCGAAGCCGCCTTGCTCGATGACGGCGGCAAGGGCGGCGAGCAACTTGTAGTCGAACATCGATTTTCCTAATGAGAGATCAGCTTTATTTGTTTTTCTTATAGCGCGCATTTCCCCACAATGGCCAGCATCTTCCTTGGCAACAAGCACCGGCGTAGAGCCGGTGCCCCTGGAGTGTTCCCGCTATGTGGCAAAGCTATATGAACGGCATGCTGGTGGCCTTCGGCCTGATCATGGCCATCGGCGCGCAGAACGCCTTCGTCCTGGCGCAGAGCCTGCGCCGCGAACATCACCTACCGGTGGCGGCCCTGTGCATCGTCTGCGATGCGATCCTGGTGGCGGCCGGGGTGTTCGGCCTGGCCACGGTGCTGGCGCACAATCCGACCTTGCTGGCGGTGGCCCGCTGGGGCGGCGCGGTGTTCCTGATCTGGTACGGCGCCAAGGCCCTGCGCAGCGCCTGCTCGAAGCAGAGCCTGCAGCACCAGGAAGGCCAGGGCATGCGTTCACGCCGGGCCGTGCTGCTCAGCGCCCTGGCGGTGACCCTGCTCAACCCTCACGTGTACCTCGACACCGTGCTGCTGATCGGCTCCCTCGGAGCCCAGCAGAGCGTGCCCGGCGCCTACGTGGCCGGCGCCGCCAGCGCCTCGCTGGTCTGGTTCTCGACCCTGGCCCTGGGCGCGGCCTGGCTCGCCCCCTGGCTGGCCCGGCCCGCCACCTGGCGTCTGCTCGACCTCATGGTGGCGGTGATGATGTTCGCTGTGGCGGCGCAGCTGATTTTTTCTTGAGTTTCAAGCGGCGAGCTGCAAGTAAAAGCGGATCGTGTGGGCTTCTCTTGCCGCTTGTCCCTATAGTTGTTGCGTGGTTATGCGCGAGGCCGGGTGCTATGATCCAGCCCTTGCGTCGCAAAGAGTACAAACTCGCCGACGCTCATCGGGCCGCCCGTGATCGGCCTTGCGCAAACCGCAAACAGACCTGAATCAGGAGATCTACCATGGCTTTTGAATTGCCGCCGCTGCCGTACGCCCACGATGCCCTGCAGCCGCACATCTCCAAGGAAACCCTGGAGTATCACCACGACAAGCACCACAACACCTATGTCGTGAACCTGAACAACCTGGTCCCAGGCACCGAATTCGAAGGCAAGACCCTGGAAGAGATCGTCAAGACCTCTTCGGGTGGCATCTTCAACAACGCCGCTCAAGTCTGGAACCACACCTTCTACTGGAACTGCCTGTCGCCAAACGGTGGCGGCCAGCCGACCGGTGCCCTGGCCGATGCCATCACCAAGGCCTTCGGCTCCTTCGACAAGTTCAAGGAAGAGTTCACCAAGACGTCCGTCGGCACCTTCGGCTCCGGCTGGGGCTGGCTGGTGAAGAAGGCCGACGGCTCCCTGGCTCTGGCCAGCACGATCGGCGCCGGCAACCCGCTGACCAGCGGCGACACCCCGCTGCTGACCTGCGACGTCTGGGAACACGCCTACTACATCGACTACCGCAACCTGCGTCCGAAGTACGTCGAGGCGTTCTGGCAACTGGTCAACTGGGACTTCGTCGCCCAGCAGTTCGAAGGGAACACCTTCAAGGCCTGATGCTCTGGGCATCTTGAATTGAAACATCCGATGCCGGGCGACTGGCATCGGATTTTTTTTGTCCACAGAGCGCCTGAAGACGCGCTGGGGATCTCCCTATCAGGAGTGGCAAGAGAAACGCCCACGATTCGCTTTCACTTGTGGCTTGAAGCTTGAAGCTGAAAGCTCGCGGCTCACCCACGAACCGCCCGCTCTTGCCCCAGGCGGATAGCACGCTAACATCAAACATCTGGAAAGCTGACGTAGCGCACTCAAGTCGCAGGGCCGCGCAACCGATACATTGCCAAGGGCCCTTTCTACCGTGGCAATCGGTCGATAGTGTACTGCCAGGGACAATGGCAAAATAATGGCACGCGCATGGATTAAGGAACTCCCCTTGAAGCTGGAATTTCGGAACAGCTTATCGGTCAAGTTGCTCAGGGTCGTGCTGCTCTCGGCGCTGGCGGTCGGTGTCGTTCTCAGCTGTGCGCAGATCGTCTACGACGCCTACAAGACCCGCCAGGCGGTGAACACCGACGCCCAGCGCATCCTCGACATGTTCCGCGACCCATCGACCCAGGCGGTGTACAGCCTCGACCGGGAGATGGGCATGCAGGTCATGGAAGGCTTGTTCCAGGACGAGTCGGTGCGCATGGCTTCCATCGGTCATCCCAACGAAACCATGCTCGCGGAAAAGTCCCGCCCGCTACAGGACATGTCCCTGCGCTGGCTGACCGACCCGATCCTCGGCCAGGAACGCACCTTCACCACTCCGCTGGTCGGCCGTGGCCCCTACAGCGAGTACTACGGCGACCTGAGCATCACCCTGGACACCGCCAACTATGGCAAGGGCTTCCTGATCAACGCGGTGATCATCTTCATCGCCGGCGTGCTGCGCGCCTTGGCCATGGGCCTGGTGCTGTACCTGGTCTATCACTGGCTGCTGACCAAGCCGCTGTCGAAGATCATCGAGCACCTCACCCAGATCAACCCCGACCGTCCCAGCCAGCACCAGTTGCCATTGCTCAAGGGCCACGAGAAGAACGAACTGGGCCTGTGGATCAACACCGCCAACCAGTTGCTGGCCTCCATCGAGCGCAACACCCACCTGCGCCACGAGGCCGAGAACAGCCTGCAACGCATGGCCCAGTACGACTTTCTCACCGGCCTGCCCAACCGCCAGCAACTGCAGCAGCAGCTGGACAAGATCCTCGTCGATGGCGGCCGCCTGCAGCGTCGGGTGGCGGTACTGTGCGTCGGCCTCGACGACTTCAAGGGCATCAACGAACAGTTCAGCTACCAGGTCGGCGACCAACTGTTGCTGGCCCTGGCCGACCGCCTGCGCGCCCACAGTGGCCGCCTCGGCGCCCTCGCCCGCCTGGGTGGCGACCAGTTCGCCCTGGTGCAGGCCGACATCGAGCAGCCCTACGAGGCGGCCGAGCTGGCCCAGAGCATCCTCGACGACCTGGAGGTGCCATTCGCCCTGGACCACCAGCAGATCCGCCTGCGCGCCACCATCGGCATCACCCTGTTCCCGGAGGATGGCGACAGCACCGAGAAGCTGCTACAGAAAGCCGAGCAGACCATGACCCTGGCCAAGGTCCGCTCGCGCAACCGCTACCAGTTCTATGTCGCCAGCGTCGACAGCGAGATGCGCCGGCGCCGCGAACTGGAAAAAGACCTGCGCGAGGCCCTGCCGCGCAACCAGCTGTACCTGGTGTACCAGCCGCAGGTCAGCTACCGCGACCACCGCGTGGTCGGCGTCGAGGCGCTGCTGCGCTGGCAGCATCCGGAGCTGGGTATGGTCCCGCCGGACCAGTTCATTCCCCTGGCCGAGCAGAACGGCAACATCATCGCCATCGGCGAATGGGTGCTCGACCAGGCCTGCCGTCAGTTGCGCGAATGGCACGACCTGGGCTTCAGCGAACTGCGCATGGCGGTCAACCTGTCCACCGTGCAACTGCACCACAGCGAGCTGCCACGGGTGGTCAACAACCTGCTGCAGATCTACCGCCTGCCGCCGCGCAGCCTGGAGCTGGAAGTCACCGAGACCGGCCTGATGGAAGACATCAGCACCGCCGCCCAACACCTGATCAGCCTGCGCCGCTCCGGTGCCCTGATCGCCATCGACGACTTCGGTACCGGCTACTCCTCGCTCAGCTACCTGAAGTCGCTGCCGCTGGACAAGATCAAGATCGACAAGAGCTTCGTCCAGGACCTGCTCGACGATGACGACGACGCCACCATCGTCCGGGCCATCATCCAGTTGGGCAAGAGCCTGGGCATGCAGGTGATCGCCGAGGGCGTGGAGAGCGCCGAGCAGGAGAGCTACATCATCGCCCAGGGCTGCCATGAGGGTCAGGGCTATCACTACAGCAAGCCCTTGTCTGCCCGCGAGCTGACCCTCTACCTCAAGCAGGCGCACCGCAACCAGGTGAGCGCGCTCTAACCTCGTCGCCAGGGGGGCTCGCGAAAACGACCAATCTTGATGAAATGCGCAACCGCCCCTTTACACAAAATGCAAATCTTTCGCATTATGTGGCGGTTTCGCGTGCCCCGGCACACAGTCCAACCACACGACGCAGGAAACCAACAATGATTCGAATGCCTCTGGCCTCCGCCAGTCTGCTGGCCATCGCCATCGCCCTCGCCGGTTGCGGCGAAGGCAAGGATGAAAAGGCTGCCGCTCCGCAAGCCCAGGCACCTGCTGCCGCCAGCACCAACGCCGCGGCGCCGGGGGCTGTCGACGAAACGGCCGGCAAGGCCGTGGTCAAGCATTACGCCGAGATCGTCCATGCCGTCTACAGCGATTCGCTGAGCACCGCCAAGACCCTGCAGACCGCCATCGACGCGTTCCTCGCCACCCCTAACGATGAAACCCTGGAAGCCGCCAAGCAAGCCTGGGCCGCCTCTCGCGTTCCTTACCTGCAGAGCGAAGTCTTCCGCTTCGGCAACACCATCATCGACGACTGGGAAGGCCAGGTGAACGCCTGGCCGCTGGACGAAGGCCTGATCGACTACGTCGACAAGAGCTACGAGCACGCCCTGGGCAACCCGGCGGCCAGCGCCAACATCATCGCCAACACCGAGATCCAGGTGGGCGAAGACAAGATCGACGTCAAGGACATCACCCCCGAGAAACTGGCCAGCCTGAACGAGCTGGGCGGCTCCGAGGCCAACGTCGCCACCGGTTACCACGCCATCGAGTTCCTGCTGTGGGGCCAGGACCTCAACGGCACCGGCCCAGGCGCAGGCAACCGTCCGGCTTCCGACTACCTGGAAGGCAAGGGTGCCACCGGAGGCCACAACGAGCGTCGCCGCGCCTACCTGAAGGCCGTCACCGACCTGCTGGTCAAGGACCTGGAAGAAATGGTCGGCAACTGGGCGCCGAACGTCGCCGACAACTACCGCGCCAAGCTGGAGGCCGAACCGGTGGCCGATGGCCTGCGCAAGATGCTGTTCGGCATGGGCAGCCTGTCGCTGGGCGAGCTGGCCGGCGAGCGCATGAAGGTTTCCCTGGAGGCCAACTCGCCAGAAGACGAGCACGACTGCTTCAGCGACAACACCCACTACTCGCACTTCTACGACGCCAAGGGCATCCGCAATGTCTACCTGGGCGAGTACACCCGCGTCGACGGCACCAAGATGACCGGTCCGAGCCTGTCGGAGCTGGTGGCCAAGATCGACCCAGCCACCGACGCGACCCTCAAGGCTGACCTGGAGGCCACCGAGGCGAAGATCCAGGTGATCGTCGACCACGCGCTCAAGGGTGAGCACTACGACCAGCTGATCGCTGCCGACAACACCGCCGGCAACCAGATCGTCCGCGACGCCATCGCCTCGCTGGTCAAGCAGACCGGCGCGATCGAACAGGCCGCTGGCAAGCTGGGCATCGCCAACCTGAACCCGGACACCGCCGATCACGAGTTCTGATCCTGGTGCAGTGGTTCGGCAGAGGCGGCCTTCGGGCCGCCTTTTTCATTATCCGAACCTCATGGGCTTGGTAAATGCTGGGGCCGCTTCGCGCCCCGATGGCGGCCAATGGCATTGGAGCAAGCCCCCGCCCCCCCGCCAACTGACAAGGATTTCATCCAGCAAACGCAAATTGCTCTTATTCAAACCCCCTCGGCCTGCTAAGCTTGCACGCCGGTTTTTCGCTCACCCAGGATCCTCGATGTCCTCGTCGCTGTTCCGACTCCTTCCCTTGCTGCTGGCCACCACCCTGGCTGCCTGTGACGACGCCCCACGCTTCACCCAGGCCGAACCCGGCGAGGCCCTTTCCGGCGGCAAGGCAACGGTGCAGCGCAGCGACCGCAACGCCTTCTCCTTGCCCTCGGCCAACCTCTCGCCGGAGCGGCGCCTGGACTTCAGCGTCGGCAACAGCTTCTTCCGCAACCCGTGGGTGATCGCCCCTTCCACCACCACCGCCCGCGACGGCCTCGGCCCGCTGTTCAATACCAACGCCTGCCAGAACTGCCACGTACGCGACGGCCGCGGCCATCCCCCCGAACCCGATGCCCGCAACGCGGTGTCGATGCTGGTTCGCCTGTCGATCCCCGATCAGCCGCAGTACGCCAAGGAAATCGAGCGTCTGGGCGTGGTCCCGGAGCCGGTCTACGGCACCCAGCTGCAGGACATGGCCGTCCCCGGCGTGGCCCCGGAGGGCAAGGTGCGGGTGGAATACACGCCTGAAACCGTGACCTTCGAGGACGGCCACCAGGTCGAGCTGCGCCGCCCGCGCCTGCAGATCACCCAGCTCGGCTACGGGCCGATGCACCCCGATACCCGCTTCTCCGCCCGGGTGGCGCCGCCGATGATCGGCCTTGGCCTGCTCGAGGCCATCCCCGAGGCGGCGATCCTGGCCAACGCCGACCCGGACGACGGCAACGGCGACGGCATCCGTGGCCGGCCCAACCAGGTCTGGGACCAGACCACGGGCAAGACCGTGCTCGGCCGCTTCGGCTGGAAGGCCGGCCAGCCCAACGTCAACCAGCAGAACGTCCATGCCTTCGCCGGCGACATGGGCCTGACCACCAACCTGCAACCCGTCGACGACTGCACCCCGGCCCAGGCCGACTGCCTGGCCGCACCCAACGGCGATGGCGCCGATGGCGAGAAGGAGGTCAGCGACAACATCCTGCGCCTGGTCACCTTCTACACCCGCAACCTCGGCGTGCCAGCGCGCCGCGACGTCGATGCCCCCCAAGTGCTGGCTGGCAAGACCCTGTTCTTCCAGGCCGGCTGCCAGGGCTGCCATACCCCGCAGTTCACCACCGCCGCCGATGCCAGCGAAGCGGAGCTGGCCAACCAGGTGATCCGCCCCTACAGCGACCTGCTGCTGCACGACATGGGCCCGGGCCTGGCCGACAACCGCAGCGAATTCGCTGCCGGTGGCCAGGACTGGCGCACCCCGCCCCTGTGGGGCATCGGCCTGACCGAAGCGGTCAGCGGCCACACCCAATTCCTCCATGACGGCCGCGCCCGCAACCTGCTCGAGGCCGTGCTCTGGCACGGCGGCGAAGCCGAAGCGGCGCGCAACCATGTTCTGACCTTCGATGCCGAGCAACGCGCAGCGCTGCTGGCGTTCCTGAATTCACTTTAAGCGCAAGGAGCCGGGCATGTTCCGACCCAAACTGTTGTTCACCAGCCTCGCCGCACTCGCCCTGGGCGCCTGCTCGCCACAAGACCCGCAGGCGGTGACCTCCGCCGCCATCGCCAAGCAGGTGATCCTGCCGACCTACAGCCGCTGGGTCGAAGCCGACCGCGCGCTTGCCGCCAGTGCCCTGGCCTACTGCGAAGGCAAGGCCTCCCTGGAGACCGCCCGCGCCGACTTCCTCAATGCGCAGAAGGCCTGGGCCGAGCTGCAGCCGCTGCTGGTCGGCCCGCTGGCCGAGGGCAATCGCGCCTGGCAGGTGCAGTTCTGGCCAGACAAGAAGAACCTGGTCGGCCGCCAGGTCGAGCAACTGGTCAATGGCGACAAGCCGATCGATGCCCAGGCCCTGAGCAAAGCCAGCGTGGTGGTACGTGGCCTCTCGGCCTACGAGTACATCCTGTTCGACAGCAAGCCGGACGTTGCCACCCCCGAGCAGAAGGCCCGCTACTGCCCGCTGCTGGTGGCCATCGGCGAGCACCAGAAGGCCCTGGCCGAAGAAATCCTCAAGGGCTGGAACAGCACCGACGGCATGCTGTCGCAGATGACCAAGTTCCCCAACCAGCGCTACGCCGACTCCCACGAGGCGATCGCCGACCTGCTGCGGGCCCAGGTCACCGCCCTGGATACCCTGAAGAAGAAGCTCGGCGCCCCCATGGGCCGGCAGAGCAAGGGCATCGCCCAGCCGCTGCAGGCCGAGGCCTGGCGCAGCCACTCCTCGCTCAAGAGCCTGGAGGCCAGCCTCAAGGCAGCCCAGGCGCTCTGGGCCGGGGTCGACAACCAGGGCCTGCGTGGCCTGCTGGGCAAGGACCAGGCCGCCCTGGCGGAAAAGATCGACGACGCCTACGCCACCTCTGTCAAACTGCTGGCCGACAACCAGAAGACCCTGGGCGAGCTGCTCGCCGACGACGCCGGCAAGCAGACCCTCAACCAGATCTACGACAGCCTCAACGTCGTCCACCGCCTGCACGAGGGCGAGCTGGCCAAGGCGTTGAACATCCAGCTGGGCTTCAATGCCAACGACGGTGACTGATCATGCTGCGACGCCAGGCCCTCAAACTCGGTAGCGTGTTGCTCAGCGCCCTGACCCTGGGCGGTTGGAGCCTGTTTCGCAACAAAGGCAGCGAACCCCTGCTGCTCTCGGCGCGCGACGATGGCGACGGCAGGCACTATGCGGTCGGCTACCGTCTGGACGGTACCCAGGTGTTCGCCACCCAGGTGGCCCAGCGTTGCCATGCCATCATCGACCATCCCGAGTTGCCGATCGCCCTGTTCGTCGCCCGCCGCCCCGGCACCGAAAGCTACTTGGTCGACCTGCGCGACGGGCGCCTGCTGCAGACCGTCGCCTCGCAACCGGACCGGCACTTCTATGGCCATGCGGTGATCCACAAGAGCGGCCAATGGCTGTACGCCACCGAGAACGACACCCGCGACCCGGGGCGTGGCGTGCTCGGCATCTACCGCTTCGAGGGCGAACGCCTGGTGCACAGCGGCGAGATCCCGACCCATGGCATCGGCCCGCATGAACTGTGCTGGCTACCCGACGGCGAAACCCTGGTGGTGGCCAACGGCGGCATCCGCACCGAGGCCGAGAGCCGCGTGGAGATGAACCTCGACGCCATGGAGCCGAGCCTGGTGCTGATGCAGCGCGACGGCACCCTGTTGAGCAAGGAGACTCTCGCCCAGCAGATGAACAGCGTGCGTCACCTGGCAGTCGGCAGCGACGGCACCATCGTCGCCTGCCAGCAGTTCATGGGCGATGCCGAGGAAACCGCCGAGCTGCTGGCGATCAAGCGCCCTGGCGAGCCGTTCAAGGCCTTCCCGGTGCCCGAGCGGCAGTTGCAGTCGATGGCCCAGTACACCGCCAGCGTCGCCCTGCACAGCGACTTGCGCCTGGTGGCGCTGACCGCGCCACGGGCCAACCGCCTGTTCATCTGGGACCTGGACAGCGGCGCGGTGAAGCTCGATGCACCGATGCCCGACTGTGCCGGCGTGGGGGCGGTGAAGGATGGTTTCGTGGTCACCTCCGGGCAGGGGCGTTGCCGCTTCTATGATTGCCGCAAGCGAGAGCTGGTCGGGCAGCCGATGGACCTGCCCTCCGGGTTCTGGGACAACCACCTGCATCTGACCTGAGTATTTTCGGCGCCTGAGCGGCCCTGTTCGCGGCAGTTCGGCGCCGCGATGCCGCGCAAGGCGGTCCAGGACATACACCACCGCTCGACTGTCCGACTGGACCGCGCCAGCACGGCATCGGTGTCTTGTCCTTTCCCTCTCCCGCCAAAACAGGCAATACTTCCCCCATTCGCACGTGGGCAGGATCGCCCGTTGTCGTGCCAGACGAACAACAACTACGCATCCAAGGAACCGGACTTATGCTGCGCCGCCGCATGCTGATCATGTTGGCCGTGGTCCTGCTGATCGTACTGGCCCTGGGGGGCATCAAGGCCTTCTCGATCTACCAGCAGATCCAGGTGTTCTCTGCCCCGAAACCACCGGTCAGCGTGCCTGCCGCGATGGCCGAGCGACGCCTGTGGCAGGAGCGCCTGCCCGCGGTCGGCAGCCTCAAGGCGTTCCAGGGCGTGGAGCTGAGCCTGGAGGTAGCGGGCACGGTCAAGTCGCTGCACTTCGACTCCGGCCAGCAGGTCAAGGCCGGCCAGTTGCTGCTGCAACTGGACAGCGACGAGGAAGCCGCGCTGCTGCGCACTGCCCAGGCCGACCTGGGCCTGGCCAAGGTGGACTTCGGCCGCGGCAGCCAACTGGTGGGCGATGCGGCCATCTCCCGTGGCGAGTTCGACCGCCTGGCCGCCCAGTACCGACGCAACCAGGCCGTGGTCGAGCAGCTCAAGGCATCGCTGGCGAAAAAGCGCATCCACGCGCCGTTCAGCGGCACCATCGGCATCCGCCAGGTAGATATCGGCGACTACCTGGCAAGCGGCACGGTGATCGCCACCCTGCAGGACCTCTCCAGCCTCTATGTCGACTTCAACGTGCCCGAACAGGCCTTGCCGCACCTGAGCCTTGGCCAGTCGTTGCAGGTCCAGGTGCCGGCCTACCCGGGCCAGACCTTCCCCGCCCGCCTCGGCGCCATCAACCCCAAGGTCGAGGAAAGCACCCGTAACCTGCTGGTCCGCGCCACCCTGGCCAACCCCGACGGCAAGCTGCTGCCAGGCATGTTCGCCAACCTGCAGGTGCTGTTGCCCGACCCGCGTCCCCAGGTGGTGGTGCCGGAAAGCGCCATCACCTACACCCTCTATGGCAACTCGGTCTATGTGGTCACCAGGAAGCAGAGCGAGGACCGGCAGGCGCAGCAGGACGATGGCCAGCCGACGCTGATCGCCGAACAGCGTACGGTACGCACCGGCGAGCGCCGCGATGGGCTGGTGGTGATCAGCGAAGGCCTCGAGGCCGGCGAGCAGGTGGTCACCGGCGGGCAACTGAAGCTGACCCCGGGCACGGCCATCCGCATCAGCGCGGACAAACCTCTCGAGCAGGACGACCAGGGCGCCCCCGGCGCCGACTGAACAGGAGGCAGGCATGGCGTTCACCGACCCGTTCATCCGCCGCCCGGTCCTGGCCAGCGTGGTCAGCCTGCTGATCCTGCTGCTCGGTTTCCAGGCCTGGAGCAAGCTGCAGATCCGCCAGTACCCGCAGATGGAAAATGCCCTGATCACGGTGACCACCGCCTACCCCGGGGCCAACGCCGAAACCATCCAGGGCTACATCACCCAGCCGCTGCAACAAAGCCTGGCCAGCGCCGACGGCATCGACTACATGACCTCGGTGAGCCGGCAGAACTTCTCGGTGATCTCCGTCTACGCGCGCATCGGCGCCGACAGCGACCGCCTGTTCACCCAACTGCTGGCCAAGGCCAACGAGGTACGCAACGAACTGCCCCAGGACGCCGAGGACCCGGTGCTGAGCAAGGAGGCGGCCGACGCCTCGGCGCTGATGTACATCAGCTTCTACAGCCAGCAGATGAACAACCCGCAGATCACCGACTACCTGTCGCGGGTGATCCAGCCCAAGCTCGCCACCCTGCCGGGCATGGCCGAGGCGGAAATCCTCGGCAACCAGGTGTTCGCCATGCGTATCTGGCTCGACCCGGTGCGGCTGGCCGGCTTCGGCCTCTCGGCCACCGACGTGACCGACGCGGTACGGCGCTACAACTTTCTCTCCGCCGCCGGCGAGGTCAAGGGCGAGTACGTGGTCACCAGCATCAACGCCGCCACCGAACTGAAATCCGCCGAGGCCTTCGCCGCCCTGCCCCTCAAGACCGAAGGCGACAGCCGCGTGCTGCTGGGCGATGTGGCACGGGTCGAGATGGGCGCGGAGAACTACGACACGGTCAGCTCGTTCGATGGCATCCCCTCGGTGTACATCGGCATCAAGGCCACCCCAGCGGCCAACCCGCTGGAGGTGATCAAGGAAGTGCGGCGGATCATGCCCGACCTGGAAAGCCAGTTGCCGTCTAACCTCAAGGTGTCCATCGCCTACGACGCCACCCTGTTCATCCAGGCCTCCATCGACGAGGTGATCAAGACCCTCGGCGAGGCGGTGCTGATCGTCATCGTCGTGGTGTTCCTGTTCCTCGGCGCCCTGCGCTCGGTGCTGATCCCGGTGGTGACCATCCCCCTGTCGATGATCGGCGTGCTGTTCTTCATGCAGGTGATGGGCTATTCGCTGAACCTGCTGACCTTGCTGGCGATGGTGCTGGCCATCGGCCTGGTGGTGGATGACGCCATCGTCGTGGTGGAGAACATCCACCGCCATATCGAGGAAGGCAAGACGCCCTTCGAAGCTGCCCTGGAGGGCGCGCGGGAGATCGCCATGCCGGTGGTGTCGATGACCATCACCCTGGCTGCGGTGTATGCCCCCATCGGCTTTCTCGAGGGCCTGACCGGGGCCTTGTTCAAGGAGTTCGCGTTGACCCTGGCCGGCGCGGTGATCATTTCCGGCATCGTCGCCCTGACCCTGTCGCCGATGATGTGCGCCCTGCTGCTGCGCCACGAACAGAACCCCAGCGGCCTGGCCCATCGTCTGGACCTGATCTTCGACCGCCTCAAGGACCGCTACCAGCGCCTGCTGCACAGCACCCTGGAGAGTCGTCCGGTGGTGCTGGTGTTCGCCGTGATCGTGCTGTGCCTGATCCCGGTGCTGCTGATGTTCACCCACAACGAACTGGCGCCGGACGAGGACCAGGGGGTGATCTTCATGATGAGCAACTCGCCGCAGCCGACCAACCTCGACTACCTCAACGCCTACACCGATGAGTTCACACCGCTGTTCAAGCGCTTCCCCGAGTACTACTCATCGTTCCAGATCAACGGCTTCAACGGCGTACAGACCGGTATCGGCGGGTTCCTGCTCAAACCCTGGAACGAGCGCGAGCGTACCCAGATGGAGCTGTTGCCCTTGGTGCAGGCCGAGCTGGAGGAGATCGGCGGCCTGCAGATCTTCGGCTTCAACCTGCCCTCGCTGCCCGGCACCGGCGAGGGCCTGCCATTCCAGTTCGTGATCAACACCGCCGGCGACTATGCGGCGCTGCTGGAGGTGGCCCAGCGCGTCAAGGACCGTGCCCAGGCCTCGGGCAAGTTCGCCTTCCTCGACATCGACCTGGCCTTCGACAAACCCGAGGTGGTGGTCGACATCGACCGGGCCAAGGCCGCGCAAATGGGCGTTTCAATGGATATCCTGGGCGGGACCCTGGCGACCCTGCTGGGCGAGGCGGAGATCAATCGCTTCACCCTCGAAGGCCGCAGCTACAAGGTGATCTCCCAGGTCGAACGGCCGTTTCGTGACAATCCCGGCTGGCTGAACAACTACTACGTGAAGAACGACCAGGGCCAATTGCTGCCGCTGTCGACCCTGATCACCCTGAGCGATCGCGCCCGTCCGCGTCAGCTCAACCAGTTCCAACAACTGAATTCGGCGATCATCCAGGGCGTGCCCATGGTCAGCATGGGCGAAGCGATCCAGACCGTGCAGGCGATCGCCCGGGAGGAAGCGCCGGAGGGGTTCTCCTTCGACTATGCCGGGGCGGCGCGACAGTTCGTCCAGGAAGGTAGCGCGCTGTGGGTCACCTTCGGCCTGGCGCTGGCGATCATCTTCCTGGTGCTGGCGGCGCAGTTCGAGAGTTTCCGCGATCCGCTGGTGATCCTGGTGACGGTGCCACTGTCGATCTGTGGCGCGCTGCTGCCCCTGTTCCTCGGGGTTTCCAGCATGAACATCTATACCCAGGTGGGCCTGGTGACCCTGATCGGGCTGATCAGCAAGCACGGGATCCTGATCGTCGAGTTCGCCAACCAGTTGCGCGAGGAGAAAGGGCTGGGCGTTCGCGAAGCGATCGAGGCGGCAGCGGCCATTCGTCTGCGGCCAGTGCTGATGACCACTGCGGCCATGGTGTTCGGCATGGTGCCGTTGATCCTGGCCAGCGGCGCCGGGGCGGTCAGCCGGTTCGACATCGGGATGGTGATCGCGACCGGGATGTCCATCGGCACGCTGTTCACCTTGTTCGTGTTGCCCTGCATCTATACGTTGCTGGCGCACCGGACGGTGGCGGCGGGAGAGAAACGCGAGGTGCAGGCCCGCTGAGGGGGCTCATCTACCCGCTGAGGTAGATGAGCGCTCGCTCAACCAAGCGGCCGCAGCCCCTGGCGCAGGCCGAACAGGAACAACAACAGGTCGTGGTCCGGCTGGGCCTGGACCTGCTGCTTGACCACTACCCGAGGCAAGGGACACTGCCCGCCCATCTCTGCCTTGCTGAACACTGCCGGCCGCGGTTCTTCCCAGGCCGCCACCGCCGCCGTGGTCACCGCCAGGGCAGCCAACAGGAACAAAGCTCGAGCGATTTCTAGTTTCATTGCTCTAACCCTTTGACAGCGCTGCCAAACGCCATCTGGTAAAAGTAGAGCAGTGTCTGCCATTCCGCTTCATTGAGTGACGAATGGCGCCGCAACTGACGCAGGTCGTTGTAGGCCGCGCGCTGGCAGCGGATACGCCGCCGGCACTTCTCCAGGTCCAGCAGGGCCACTTCGGCTCGGGCGCGCTCGCCTTCGCCGCTGACCTTGACGAAGACATGCTTGCCATACAGGCAACCATGCTGCCAATGCCCCAGGTGCATGCGCGCCAGGTTGTCGGCCAGGTCCTTGAGCATGCGTTCATGCACGGCCTGGGGATAACGCTCCCGGGCCCCTTCGGCATGCCAGGTATCCAGTTCGACGAAGCCATCGAGGGCCTCGCTCACCAGCAGGGCACGCCATTGGCGATCGTCATCCCGCCTGGCACCGGCGAAGACGATGCGCGGCACACGCACACCGAGCCGCTCGAAACTGTGCAGGGCATCCAGCTCGCGCAGCACCGTCGGCCGGCCGAACGGATGCAGCAGGCTCCGGTAGATATGCCCGACCTGGCGCTTGGCATACAGCACTTGCCCGCGTTCGTCGTTCAGGCGCTGCACGCCACTCTCGCCGCCGCGGCGCTGGTTGGGCTCCTCGACCCACTCGCCCTGCTGCTGCCAGTAATACTCGAACCGCGACATTCTATTTTCGGCTACAGCCATGCAAACCTACCCTTTGCGCAACACATACACTCGCCACATGGCATAGAACGGCAAGAAGTCCAGACGTTCCTGAATTCTGAACCCGGCTGTCACGAATTCTTCTTCGACCGTGTCCACCGGTAACACGAAACGGTTCTGGTAGCTGCCCTGCTCTGCCCTGCTCTTGCGTCGCTGCTCGAGTTTCCTGCGCCGCCATGCCTTGAAATTGCCATCCACCCACAGCGACAGGATCACGCTGTCGCGGCTAACCCTCTGAAACTCCGAAAGAATTGTCTTGCGATGGGCCGCCTCGCCAATGTGGTGGAACAGCCGCATGCAGAAAATGCTGTCTACCGCGTTGTCGGGCAGGTCGATGGCAAAGGCAGACGTTTGCAAAGGCCGTACCCGTGCCACCACCTCTGGCGATTGCGAGGCACAGGCTGTCTCGATCATCGCCTCGGAATTGTCGGCACCGATGATCACTCGGTTGGGCTTTTCTGCCAGCAATGGCCAGAAACGGCCGGCACCGCACGGCAGGTCCAGGACCAGGCCCGGTTCGCCGGCCAGCGCCAGGGCACGCCTGGCCAGCTGTTCGTCACGGTGGTGAGAGAGGCGACGCGCCAAGCCATCCTGGTGCTTGAGAAAGTATTCGCGGGCATGCTGCTCGTCGTACTTCTCGGAAAATTCAAGTTTGATGGGGCCTCGCATTGAACATCTCCTGATTCCAGTGCGCCGACTTTAGGCAGCTGCACGTTGGAATCAGGTCATGCAAGTGTGAAAAATCTGTCAGATGCACCGTAGGATTTTTCAGAAAGTTACCGGGAAGCAGGTGACTGGTCGCGCGTCTCGGTGTCTGGGGCCGGTGCGCTGCCCTGGCTCAGGTCCACCTGGAAGCGACAACCATGGGGCAATGTGGCCGTCAGGGTGACCCGCCAGCCCTGGTCGTCGCAGATCCGCTGCACCAGCGAAAGCCCCAGCCCCAGCCC
>NZ_JBCGFQ010000019.1:0-101048 GCF_040984075.1 Pseudomonas sp. I2 | reverse complement strand
GTATAGGTGGGGGGAGGTGGGGGCTGATCAGTTAAGCGGGGCCTTGTCATGTTGGGGCTGCTTTGCAGCCCATCGCGGGCAAGCCCGCTCCTACAGGTTCGGCGCCGCTCTGAAGAATGGCGCAGTCTCTGTGGAGCGGGCTTGCCCGCGATGGGCCGCAAAGCGGCCCTGAATGGCTCGCCAGGGGTTACGCCTGGCCGCTCTCATCCAGGTCGAGCTTGGCCTCCAGGCGGTCCAGGTGTTCGTTCATCAGCGCCTGGGCCGTTTCGACGTCACCGCTTTCCACGGCATCGATGATCGCCGCATGCTCCTGCCAGGCGCAGTGCTCGCAGCAGGGCGACTCGTAGCGGGCGATGATCAGCGAGGTCATCGGCACCAGCCCGTTGAGAAAGCGCGCCAGCGGCGCATTGGCCGCCACCTGGGCCAGCTTGAGGTGGAACTCGCCGCCCAGGCGGATCGCCGCGCAGCGTTCGCCGTGTTCGTGGTGCAGGCGCTCGCGTTCGACCAACTGGCGCAATTGGCGGATCTGCGCCGGGCGGGCGCGCTGGGCGGCCAGGCTGATCAGCGTGCTCTCGGCCAGGCGCCGGGCGCTGAGCACCTGGCGCGCCTGCTGCGGATCGGGGGTGGCCAGGTGCGCGGTGTGGCTGGGGCGCTGGACCACCACCTGCTGGTCCGACAAGCGTCCCAGTACCCGGCGGATCACCGTGCGGCTGACCCCGAAGGCATTGCCCAGGGCCTGTTCGGGCAAGGCGCTGCCGGGCGGCAGGCGCTGCTCGAGGATGGCGTCGAACAGGCGCGGGTAGATCTGCTCGGCCGACAGGCGGGTCTCGCCGGCGGCGAGCAGGGCTGGCAGGTGAGGGGCGGCGTGGGCGCAGGCGGTCATGGTCGCTCTCCTGGGGTCATGGGCCCGGGTGTTCGTCGGGGATGTTCAGTTCGATGCCCATGCGCTGGCCCTCCTCGAGGATGTGCCGGCGCATCTGGGCACTGGCCTGGGCGCTGTTCTTGTCGCGGATGGCACGCACCACGGCTTCGTTCTCGGTCAGCCGCGCGGCCAGGTGTTCAGGCGAGTTGCGCAGCATCTCGGCGCTCTGCTTGAGGGCATTGCCGGTCTGCTGCACCACGCTCTGGAAGATCGGGTTGGTGGTCAGGGCGAACAGCGCCTCGTGGAAGGCGATGTAGGCGTTGACGCCGGCCTCGCTGTCACCGGCCTCCAGGGCCTCGCGCATGTCCATCAAGGTCAGGCGCAGTTGGCCGATGTCCTGGCTGTTGGCCGATTGGGCGACCAAGCCGACGATGAAGGGCTCGAGGGTGTAGCGCAGTTCCAGCACGTCGGCCAGGCTGGCCGTGGCCAGGGTGTCGGCGGCCTGTTCCTGCTCCTGGGCGGCGACCTCGGCCTCGAGCACCAGCACGCCCTTGCCGGGCAGCGAGCGTACCAGGCCCTGGGTTTCCAGCACGGTCACCGCTTCACGCAGGCTGGGCCGGCTGATGCCCAGCTGTTCGGCCAGCTCGCGTTGGCCGGGAAGCATCTCGCCGCTGCGCCACTGGCCGCGGGCCAAGGCCTGGCGGAGTTTTTCCACCACCGAATTGACGACGGTCGATGAGCTGATCACGGTTCGCTCCCTTGAAGTTGCATCGGGTCTCCTTGCGGCCGGCGCATCGCACCGGCCGCGGGTCATTCAGAATTCCTGCTGGTGGGCCTGGGGGGGCTGCTTGCGTGGCGTCGGGGCGAAGCCAGGCTTGCCGGACAGTACATTGTGCGCACGCTCCAGGTCGATGTCCTTCTCCCAGCGGGCGATGGCCACGGTGGCGACGCAGTTGCCGATCAGGTTGGTCAGCGCCCGGCCGATGCCCATGAACCAGTCCACCGCCAGCACCAGCACCAGGCCCACCACCGGGATCGCCGGCACGGCGGTCAGGGTCGCGGCGAGGATCACCAGGGCCGAACCTGGGATGCCATGGGCACCCTTGGACGTCACCAGCGACACCAGCAGGATGGTCAGCAGGTCGGTCATGGCCAGCGGCGTGCCGGTGGCGTTGGCGATGAACACGATGGCCAGGGTCAGGTAGATGGAGAAGCCGTCGAGGTTGAACGAGTAGCCGGTGGGGATCACCAGGCCCACGGTGGAGCTGCCGATGCCCAGGTGCTCGAGCTTGCGCATGATCTGCGGCAGCACGGCGTCGGAGGAGGCGGTACCGAGGACGATGGTCAGCTCCTCGCGCAGGTACTTGATGAACGGCAACAGCTTCATGCCCGACAGGCGCATCACCGTGCCGAGGATGATCAGCACGAAGCCCGCGCAGGTCAGGTAGAACAGCGCCACCAAGCCGCCCAGGTGCTGCAGCGACTCCAGGCCGTACTTGCTGGTGGTGAAGGCGATGGCGCCGAACACGCCCAGCGGCGCCAGGCGCACGATCATGCCCATGATGCGGAACACCACGTGGCTGAGCTCGTTGATCAACCGCGAGATACCCGAGGCCGACTCGCCTACCAGGTTCAGCGCGCTGCCGAACAGCACCGAGAACAGCAGCACCTGGAGGATGTTGTTGTCGGCGAAGGCGCCGACCACCGATGTCGGGATCAGGTCCATGAAGAATGCTGCTGCGCCGTGGATGTGTTGGCTGCGCTCGGCCAGGTTGCTGGCATCGGCGCTGGAGAGCTGGTCCAGGTGGATGTTGGCGCCGCTGCCGATGCCGGTGCTGAAGGCGAACACCAGGCCGATCACCAGGGCGATGGTGGTCAGCACTTCGAAGTAGATCACCGACTTCAGGCCGATGCGTCCGACCTTCTTCAGGTCGCCCGCGCCGGAAATGCCGCTGACCACCACGCAGAAGACGATCAGGCCGATGAGCATCTTGATCAGCTTGATGAAGCCGTCACCCAGGGGTTTGAGTTGCAGGGAAAGGTCGGGGAAGCTGAGACCGCAGGCAATGCCGAGGGCCAGGCCCAGCACGACTTGGAGGAAGATCGAACGCGAGCACCATTTGAGCATGGGAGGGATCTCTGGTCGGTGTCCTTGCTTCGATGCCGGGAGGGGCGAAAGAGCGCAGGACTTAATTATTGTGGTCTTACCGGTTTGTTCAGCGCCGGATCATAAAACCGTGAAATTTTCGTTTTTGCAAGGATTTTTGGCCTTACCGGTCTGACCAGTTGTGGTGCAGTCTGGTACAACACGCTCTGGGACGGTGCAGAGGGGTCAATGGGGCCGTTCATCGCTCCCGGGGCGGGGCTTCAGGCGTGGCCAAGGCCTGGTCGACGGCTGCAATTAGCTTGCCAAGGTCCTTGGGCGGGGCCTTGTGGATCACGCCGAACAGGTAGGCACGCTGCTCCTCTTCGTCGTCCGGTTCGGCGAAGAAGGCCTTGGGTTTGACGCCCAGCACCGTGGCGAATAGCAGGAGGGCATCGATGCTGGGGGTGTAGGTACCGGTCTCGAAGCGGCTGATGGTCTTGGGATCGAAGCCGGTCCGCTCGCCAAGTTGCGCCTGCGTGAGGCCCGCCAGCTTGCGATAGCGGCGCAGGGCAGAGCCCAGACCTGATCTCGTCATCGCTTGTTTCCCATTTGGAATCAAGAACTTAACGCTAAATTTCAGCGTAAGGCAACAGCATGCGGCATCACCTTTGTTGGCAAAATGTGATGGTGTTCGTAGAATTCGATTTTCGGCCGATCAGCCATCGTTGATGTACGGGCCTCGGCCGGGTTCGTGCCGGGCCGTAGGTGAAGGCGCCAGCGGATATTGGAACTGATCGAGGATGAACGGTTCCGGCCTGCCTCCGTCATGGGGCGGGGCGTCGGATCGTCAGTGAATGGAGTCTCATCGTGCCTCTCGACCTGCCGGGTTTCCCGGCCGAACACTGCGTTCCCGACCAGCCACGGCGTATGCTTCATTGGCATGGTCGGATCGGTGCCGGGCCTCGCGCCCTGGCACGGCGCTTCGAACGCTAGGGTGCCGCGATGGACGAAAACTACCGCGCCGCCGTGGATGCCGCCGCGATCTTCTCGGAAACCGACCTGCGCGGGCGGATCACCTATGTCAACCAGCAGTTTTGCCGTATCTCCGGCTACAGCCGCGAGGAGTTGCTCGGGGCCAACCATCGCATTCTCAATTCCGGCCTGCACGAGCCGGAGTTCTTCAGCGGCATGTGGCGTGCCCTGGTCGCCGGCAAAGTGTGGCGGGGCGAGATCTGCAACCGTGCCAAGGACGGTTCGTTGTATTGGGTCGACAGCACCATGGTACCGCTGCTCGATCCGCTCACCGGGACGGTGCGCAAGTACGTGTCGATCCGCTTCGACGTCACCGAGAAGCGCCAGTTGCTGCATACCCTGCAATGGCGGGTCGGTCACGATGTGCTGACCGGCCTGCCCAACCGCGCCTACCTCTGCGACCTGCTCAGCCAGGCCATGGCCTTTTCCCGCCGGGAAGACATTTCCCTGGCGGTCTGCATGCTCGACCTGGATGGCTTCAAGGCGGTCAACGACGGCTATGGTCATGCCATCGGCGACCTGCTGCTGGTCGAGGTGGCGCAGCGCCTGAAGGGTATCCTGCGCGGTGGCGATGCGGCGGCACGGCTGTCGGGCGACGAGTTCGTGCTGATCCTGCGGCATGTCGAAGGCAGCCGCCAGTTGCATGCCGCCCTGCAACGGATTCTCCGGGCCCTGGCTGCGCCCTATGTGATCCGTGGTCAGCCGTTGTCCTTGAGCGCCAGCATCGGCGTCACCCTGTTCCCCCAGGACGACGAGGATGCCGACACCCTGGTGCGCCATGCCGACCAGGCCATGTACGTGGCCAAGCAGCGCGGGCGCAATCGTTACCATGTGTTCGACGTGTCCCATGAGCTGGAACTCAGGGCTACCCACCAGGCCGTGGCCCGGGTGCGCAAGGCCTTGCGCCAGGACCAGCTGGTGTTGCACTACCAGCCCAAGGTGAACATGCGCAGTGGCCAGGTGCTCGGCTTCGAGGCGTTGCTGCGCTGGCTGCACCCGGACAAGGGGGCGGTACTGCCTGGCGAGCTCCTGTCGCAGGTGGAGCAGACCGACTTGGTCGTGGAAATCGGCGAATGGGCCATCGGCCAGGCCCTGGCACAGCTGCAGCGATGGCAGGGCTGCGGTTGGTCGGTGAGCGTCAACATCGCCGCACGACACCTGCACAGTGGCGACTTCGTCGAACGCCTGGAGAGGTTGCTGGCGCGGTACCCAAGCGTAGGCCCGGGGCAACTGGAGCTGGAGATCGTCGAGTCGGTGGCGGTCGACAACCTGCAGCACGTCAGCCGCTGCCTGGAGGCCTGCCGGGCGCTGGGGGTCGCGGTTTCCCTGGACAACTTCGGCACCGGCCATTCCTCGCTGAACCACCTCAGGTGCCTGCCGGCCCGGACTATCAAGATCGACAGCACGTTCGTGCGCGATATCCTGCATGACCCTGATGAGCGGGCGCTGGTCCGTGCGGTGCTCGGCCTGGCCCATGCCTTTGGCCGCAGGGTGATTGCCGAGGGGGTGGAGAGCCTGGAGCATGGGCAGGTGCTGATGGAGCTGGGGTGTGATCTGGGCCAGGGGCACGGCATTGCCCCGCCGATGCCGGCGCAGGCGGTGCCGGGATGGGTGCAGGGGTTCCGGCAGCCGGTGGCGTGGCGGCAGGTGTGAGTCGGGGGAGGGGATGGTAGGAGGAAGAGAGGGCTTGCGAGTACTGGGACCGCTTCGCCCCCCATCGTCGGCAAGCCCCACACAAGTTGGGCGTAAGCCTCAAGAGCGGCGCGGTCTCTGTGGGAGCGGCCTTGTCGGGGCGCCGTACCGGTCGAAAAGGGGCGCGAAGCGGCCCCAGATTTCAGGAAGTGGCCGCCACAGCAAGAAAGCCGGCTCACCCGCTCACTCGTTCGAGGCCGCCACCCCTCGCTCCCGCAGCCGCTTGTATAAAGTCGTGCGGCTGATCCCCAATGCCCGGGCCACCGACGAAAGATTGCCATTGGCCTGGCGCAGCAACTCGCCCAGGTCCGCCTCGCGTGGCGCTGCGCACACGGGGTACACGGACTCTTCCACCTCGGCCAGGAAGCTGCCGGGCAGATGCTCCACGCCAATGGGGGCCGGCCCCGCCAAGGCCAGGGCCACCTGCATCACGCTGACCAGCTCGCGCAGGTTGCCCGGCCAGGGATGGCGCTCGAACAAGACGAGGATCTCGGCCGGCAGGCGCTGCGGCTGGCCAGGCTCGCGGTAGCGCGCATGCACCTGTTCGATCAGCGCCCGCCGGTCGCTGCGCTCGCGCAAGGGCGGCAGCAGCACTGCCAGCCCGGCGATACGGTAGTACAGGTCCTGGCGGAAGCGCCCCGCCCGGACCTCGGCGGCCAGGTCGCGGTTGCTCGCCGAGACCACGCGAATGTCCACCGCCACCGGTTCGCCGCTGCCCAGCGGCTGGATGCTGCGCGTCTGCAGCACGCGCAGCAGGCGGGCCTGGGTCGGCAGGGGCATGTCGCCGATCTCGTCGAGGAACAGGATGCCCTGGTCGGCCTTGCGGATCAGCCCAGGGTTGCCCTTGTGATGGGCGCCGGTGAAGGCGCCTTTCTCGTAGCCGAACAGTTCCGACTCCACCAGTTCGGCAGGGATCGCCGCGCAGTTGACCGCCACCAGCGCTTGCCCGGCGCGGCTGCTGGCCTGGTGCAGGGCCTCGACGAAGACCTCCTTGCCAACGCCGGTCTCGCCCTGGACCAGCACCGGTATGTCCTTCTCCAGCAGCAGGCCGGCCTGGGCCAGGGCTTTTTCCAGCCGCGGGTCGCCGCTGCGGGGCGAAGGCGGGAGGGGCGCGCCATGCGGTGCATGCCATAGGCAATGGAAGCGATTGCGGCCGGTAGCCTGCAGGGCGAAGGCCTGGCCTTCGGCCTGTGCCAGGATCTGCCGCAGGGGGATCTGGAACAACTGCTCCAGGCTGTGTTGCAAGGGGTTGCGGCCGAGCAGGCTGTCGGCCCGGTGGTTGGCGGCCAGCACCCGGCCGCGCTCATCGAACACCAGCAGGCCGGCCCAGGGGCTGTCCAGGTTGTCCGGGGCGCTGTTGAACAATAGCTGCCGGTGCTGCCCGCCATGGCGAGCCAGGATCAGGCGGTTCTCCAGGCTCTGGCCCATCATGCGTACCAGGCCGAGGGTCTGGGCGGCGGGCAGGTAGCCGTCGCTGGCGACATCGAGCACACCCACCAGTTGGCGCTCGGCATCGAACAAGGGCGCCGCGGCGCTGGCCATGTAGCGGTTCTGGCGCAGGAAGTGCTCGTCCTGGCCCACATGCAGCGGCTCGCCGCAGACCAGCGCGGTGCCCAGGGCATTGGTGCCCACGCCGCGTTCGTGCCAATGGGCGCCGGCGACGAAGCCGTGTTGCTGGCGCGGGTCGACGAAGCGCCGCGTGCCCCATGCGTCGAGCAGGCAGCCGCTGGCATCGCCGAGCATCACCAGGTAGCTGGAGTTGCCCAGCAGGTGCGCGTAGTGCGGCAGGACCTCGTCGCGGGTCAGGCGCAGCAGGGCCTGGCGGCGTTCCAGCAGGGCGTTGAGCTCGGCCTTGGTGAGGCAGTCGAAGTCCGGCGCGCTCTGGGGCTCCAGGCCATGGTCGCGGCAACGCGCCCAGGAGGCCTGGATCAGTTGGGCATGGGTCGAAGCGGATGCGGCCATGGGCCTGTCCTTTAGGGTTATCGTTTTCTGCCGACCGCTGTTCAGTGTCGTCCAGGGTTGTTCATTGTCAAACCCACAGCTGTTCAGTTGTTCAGCGAATGTGTTCAGTTGCGAACCGGTGCTGGCCACTGTGAGCGCCCCACGCCCCGGGCCAGAGCGGGTGAGGGAAACTGGCACGGAACTGGCTTTTTTCGTCGGACGATCACCACAGGAAGGCCACGCCATGTCTCTGGTGCTGGAACAGGTCAGCCGTAGCGTCGACAACCAGGCATGGATCGCCGACGCCAGCCTGCGCCTGGAGCCCGGATCGTTCAATGTCCTGCTGGGCCGCACCCTGGCCGGCAAGACCAGCCTGATGCGCCTGATGGCCGGCCTCGACCGCCCGGACCGTGGCCGCGTGCTGATGGATGGCGAAGACGTCACTGGCCGGCCGGTACGCTCGCGCAACGTGTCGATGGTCTATCAGCAGTTCATCAACTACCCGACCCTCACGGTGTTCGAGAACATCGCCTCGCCCCTGCGCCAGGCGCGGCTGCCCGAGCAGCAGATCCGTCGCCGGGTACAGGAAACCGCCAAGATGCTGCACATCGAGCCCTACCTCCAGCGCCTGCCATTGGAGCTCTCCGGTGGCCAGCAGCAACGCACGGCGATGGCCCGGGCATTGGTCAAGGATGCCTCGCTGATCCTGTTCGACGAGCCGCTGGTCAACCTCGACTACAAGCTGCGCGAAGGCCTGCGCCAGGAGCTGCGCGCCCTGTTCGCCGCGCGCCGCTGCATCGCCGTGTACGCCACCACCGAGCCCAGCGAGGCCCTGGCCCTGGGGGGCACCACCACCCTCCTGCATGAGGGGCGCATCATCCAGAGTGGTCCCACGGCCGAGGTCTACCACCGCCCCTGCAACGTGCTCGCCGCCGAGCTGTTTTCCGAGCCGCCGATCAACCTGGTGCTCGGACGTATCAGTGGTAACGAGGTGAGCCTGGCCGAGGCCGTGCACTTCGCCCGCAATGCCGACCTGCGCCACCTGGGCGATGGTGGCTACCGCTTTGGCGTGCGGCCCAGCCACATCACCCTGGTGCCGTCCCACGATGACGACCTGGAGCTGGCGGTGCTGGTGGAACTGGCCGAGATCAGCGGTTCGGAGACCTTCCTGCATGTGCGCAACGAGCACTGGCGGATGGTCCTGCACCTGCCCGGCGTGCACGAATACCCGGTGGACACGCCGATACGCGTGTTCATCCCCACCCACAAGCTGTTCGTCTTCGACAGCGACGGGGCACTGGTGCAGGCACCGGGCCTGCGCGAAGCGAGGAGCGCCTGATGGCCGAGATCCGCCTGCGCCGACTGGCCCATAGCTACGAGCGTCGACCATCGACCCAAGCCGACTACGCCCTGCATGAGCTCGAACACGTGTGGGAGCAGGGCGGGGCCTACGCCTTGCTCGGGCCGTCGGGCTGTGGCAAGTCGACCCTGCTCAATATCATTTCTGGCCTGCTCAGCCCGTCCCAGGGCGAGGTGCTGTTCGATGACCAGCCGGTCAACCACCTCTCGCCCCAGGCGCGCAACATCGCCCAGGTGTTCCAGTTCCCGGTGGTGTACGACACCATGAGCGTCTTCGACAACCTGGCCTTTCCGCTGCGCAATCAGGGCCTGGATGAGGTGCGGGTGCGCGCCCGGGTCGAGGAAATCGCCGAGGTGCTCGAGCTCGCCGGGATGCTGGGCAAGAAGGCGCGCAACCTCAGCGCCGACGAGAAGCAGAAGGTCTCCATGGGCCGTGGCCTGGTGCGTGACGATGTCTCGGCGATCCTCTTCGACGAGCCGTTGACGGTGATCGACCCGCACCTGAAGTGGAAGCTGCGGCGCAAGCTCAAGCAGATCCACGAGCAGTTCAACATCACCATGATCTACGTCACCCATGACCAGTTGGAGGCTTCGACCTTCGCCGACAAGATCGCGGTGATGCATGGCGGGCGCATCGTCCAGTTCGGCACCCCGCGAGAATTGTTCGAGCGGCCTCGGCATACCTTCGTCGGTTATTTCATCGGCAGCCCGGGGATGAACCTGGTCGAGGTGCGTGCCGAGGGCCGCGGGGTGGCCTTCGGCGATGTGCACCTGACGCTGCCGGAGGGGATCGTCGAACGCCTCGCCGAGCGCCCCGGCGCGCGGCTGCAGGTCGGCATACGCCCAGAGTTCGTGCAGGTCTGGGACGGGCCGTTCGACGGTGCTTTCGAGGCCCGCGTGCTGGATGTGGAAGACTTGGGCACCTACCGCATTCTCACCTTCGCGCTGGGCGGTGCGACGCTCAAGGCGCGCCTGGGCGAGGATCGCACCTTCCCCACCGGGATGGCCTGGGTCAGCCTGCCGGCGCAATGGCTGATGCTCTATGCCGACGACGTGCTGGTGGAGACTCAGCCGTGAACAAGGTGCCGAACAACAAGGCCTGGTGGCTGGTGCTGCCGGTGTTCGTACTGGTGGCGTTCAGTGCCGTGGTGCCGATGATGACCGTGGTCAACTATTCGGTGCAGGACATTTTCGACCCGTCCAACCGCTATTTCGTCGGCACCGACTGGTATCGCCAGGTGCTGCGCGACCCGGCCCTGCACGATGCGCTGTTGCGTCAGTTCGTCTACTCGGGTTGCGTGCTGCTGATCGAGATTCCTCTGGGGATCGCCATCGCCCTGACCATGCCGGGCAAGGGGCGCCTGGCGTCGGCCTGCCTGATCGTCATGGCCATCCCGCTGCTGATCCCGTGGAACGTGGTGGGCACCATCTGGCAGATTTTCGGGCGTGCCGATATCGGCCTGCTCGGCGCGACCCTGGGGCAACTGGGGATCAACTACAACTATGCCAGCGACCCCTTCGATGCCTGGATCACCGTGCTGGTGATGGATGTCTGGCACTGGACGTCGCTGGTGGCGCTGCTGTGCTATTCCGGCCTGCGTGCGATACCCGACGTCTACTACCAGGCCGCGCGCATCGACCGTGCCTCGGCCTGGGCGGTGTTCCGGCACATCCAGTTGCCCAAGCTGAAGAACGTGCTGTTGATCGCGGTGATGCTGCGCTTCATGGACAGCTTCATGATCTACACCGAGCCGTTCGTGCTCACCGGCGGTGGGCCTGGCAACGCGACCACTTTCCTCAGCCAGACCCTCACGCGCATGGCGGTGGGGCAGTTCGACCTGGGGCCGGCGGCGGCGTTTTCGCTGGTGTATTTCCTGATCATCCTGCTGGTGTCCTGGCTGTTCTACACGGCCATGACCCATGCCGACAAGGACTAGGCCATGACCCTGCGCAAGGCGTTGCCGCTGCTCCTGTACGTGCTCTTCTTGCTGGTGCCGATCTACTGGCTGCTGAACATGTCGTTCAAGAGCAACAGCGAGATCCTCGGCGGCCTGACCCTGTGGCCACAGGACTTCACCCTCGACAACTATCGGGTGATCTTCACCGATGCCAGCTGGTACAGCGGCTACATCAATTCGCTGTACTACGTGTGCCTGAACACCCTGATCTCGCTGGCGGTGGCGCTGCCGGCGGCCTATGCCTTCTCGCGCTATCGTTTCCTGGGCGACCGTCACCTGTTCTTCTGGCTGCTGACCAACCGCATGGCGCCGCCGGCGGTGTTCCTGCTGCCGTTCTTCCAGCTGTATTCGTCCATCGGCCTGTTCGACACCCACATCGCCGTGGCCTTGGCCCATTGCCTGTTCAACGTGCCGCTGGCGGTGTGGATCCTCGAGGGGTTCATGTCTGGGGTGCCCAAGGAAATTGACGAAACCGCCTACATCGACGGCTACAGCTTCCCGCGCTTCTTCGTGAAGATCTTCATTCCGCTGATCGGCTCGGGGATTGGTGTCACGGCGTTCTTCTGCTTCATGTTTTCCTGGGTCGAGCTGCTGCTGGCGCGCACGCTGACCTCGGTGAGCGCCAAGCCGATCGCTGCGGTGATGACCCGCACCGTGTCGGCCTCGGGGATCGACTGGGGCGTGCTGGCCGCCGCTGGGGTGCTGACCATCCTGCCGGGCATGCTGGTGATCTGGTTCGTGCGCAACCATGTGGCCAAGGGTTTCGCCCTGGGCCGGGTGTGAGGAGGGCAGACGATGGAGTGGATGGCCTGGACCTTGCCCACGGCGCTGTTCTTCGCCGCCGTTGGCGTGCTGTTGGTGTGCATGACGTTTTACGAGCTGCGCCGCCCGTGCCTTGCGCGCCGCGGTTTCCTGCCGATCGCCACCACCCGCGGCGACCGGCTGTTCATCGGCCTGCTGGCCAGCGCTTACCTGCACTTGCTGGTGATCGGCGTCAGCGACTGGCCGCTGTGGGTAGCCTCGCTGCTGTCGCTGGCCTGGCTCGTGGTGGTGCTGCGCTGGGGCTGACCGGCGCCGTGGATCAATCAATCGGGAGAGCACAATGTTCGATAACGACAAGAACCGGCGACATCTGACCCTGGCCGTGCTGCTGCTCGTCGGCGTGCAGGGTTCGGCCTGGGCCGACCAGTACGAGGACGCGGCGAAGAAGTGGATCGACAGCGAATTCAAACCCTCGACCCTGACGCCGGAGCAGCAGTTGGCTGAGCTCAAGTGGTTCATCAAGGCGGCCGAGCCGTTCCGTGGGATGAAGATCAACGTGGTGTCGGAAACCATCACCACCCACGAATACGAGTCCAAGGTGCTGGCCAAGGCCTTCAGCGAGATCACCGGTATCCAGCTGACCCACGACCTGCTCCAGGAGGGCGACGTGGTGGAGAAGCTGCAGACCCAGATGCAGTCGGACAAGAACATCTATGACGGCTGGGTCAATGATTCCGACCTGATCGGTACCCACTTTCGCTATGGCAAGGTGGAGTCGATCACTGACCTGATGGCCAATGAAGGCAAGGCCTACACCTCGCCGACCCTGGACCTGCAGGATTTCATCGGCCTTTCCTTCACCACCGCGCCAGATGGCAAGGTCTACCAGTTGCCGGACCAGCAGTTCGCCAACCTCTACTGGTTCCGTGCCGACTGGTTCGAGCGGCCGGAGCTCAAGGCCAGGTTCAAGGAGAAGTACGGCTACGAGCTGGGGGTGCCGGTGAACTGGTCGGCCTACGAGGACATCGCCCAGTTCTTCAGCGAGGACGTCAAGGAAATCGATGGCAAGCGCGTCTACGGGCACATGGACTACGGCAAGAAGGATCCATCCCTGGGCTGGCGCTTCACCGACGCCTGGTTTTCCATGGCCGGTGGCGGCGACAAGGGCCTGCCCAACGGCCTGCCGGTGGACGAGTGGGGGATTCGCGTCGAGGACTGCCATCCGGTCGGCTCCAGCGTCACCCGTGGCGGCGACACCAATGGCCCGGCGGCGGTGTATGCCACGCAGAAGTACGTGGACTGGATGCGCGCCTATGCGCCCAGGGAGGCGCAGGGCATGACCTTCTCCGAGGCAGGGCCGGTCCCGGCCCAGGGCAACATCGCCCAGCAGATCTTCTGGTACACCGCTTTTACCGCCGACATGACCAAGCCTGGTCTGCCGGTGGTCAACGCCGATGGCACACCGAAATGGCGCATGGCGCCGTCGCCCAAGGGGCCGTACTGGGAGGAGGGGATGAAGCTGGGCTACCAGGATGCCGGCTCGTGGACCTTCTTCAAGTCCACCCCCGAGAAGCAGCGCCTGGCCGCCTGGCTGTACGCCCAGTTCGTCACCTCCAAGACCGTGTCGCTGAAGAAGACCATCGTCGGCCTGACACCGATCCGCGAGTCGGACATCAACTCCCAGGCCATGACCGACCTGGCGCCCAAGCTCGGTGGGCTGGTGGAGTTCTACCGCAGCCCGGCGCGGGTGCAGTGGACGCCCACCGGCACCAACGTGCCTGACTATCCGCGCCTGGCCCAGCTGTGGTGGAGCCACATCGCCGAAGTGGCCAGCGGCGAGAAGACCCCGCAACAAGCCCTGGATGGCCTGGCCCGCGACCAGGACCGCATGCTCGAACGCCTGCAGCGCTCCAACGCCCAGGCCACCTGTGCACCCAAGCTCAACCCCGAGCGCGGTGCCCAGTACTGGTTCGACCAGCCGGGTGCGCCGAAGCCGAAACTGGCCAACGAGAAGCCCAAGGGGGAGACGGTGAGCTATAGCGAACTGCTCAAGTCGTGGGAGGCGGCGCGCAAGTGATCGGGTGGGGAACCCTGGTTGTTCCGTCGCCGGCTTTCAGCGGTTTCGTCATTTGAGGCCGCTTCGCGGCTCATCGCCGGCAAGCCGGCTCCCACAGGGGGCCGGTAGCGCTCACGAATCACGTGTCATGCCCAGGGCTCTGTGGGGCGGCCTTGCTGGGGGAGGGGCATGATCGACATGCTTGAGCACGCATTCAAACTGGAGAAATCGACCTTCCAGATACGACAAAGGCAGCTAAAAAGCTGCCTTTGCGTGCCCGAGATTCTCAAGGTCTTCCCAATCTTGTGAGCGGCTGGGGAGAAGCCTTTGAAAACGGGCAGTCATATGGTGCGGACGAAGAGACTCGAACTCTTACAGCTTGCGCCGCTGGAACCTAAATCCAGTGTGTCTACCAATTTCACCACGTCCGCGTGGAGCACTTAAAGCAAAGGCGCCAGATTATACAATCAAGGCGCCTTTGTGGAATATGGGGTGGACGATGGGAATCGAACCCACGACAACTGGAATCACAATCCAGCGCTCTACCAACTGAGCTACGCCCACCATATTGCGGTACTGCGTTACAACTTCACTTGCGTGCCAAAGCTGCCTAATGGCGCACCCGGCAGGACTCGAACCTGCGACCATCCGCTTAGAAGGCGGATGCTCTATCCAGCTGAGCTACGGGCGCATATTCAATCTGCTTTCTGTTACGATTGCAAATCAACTTTCAGCCCTACCGAACAAGCTAGCAAATCCGCTCATTCTGCCTGACCTTGCTAACCAGTGCTAGGCTCTGCCCGACAAGTGCGACGAATGTTATAGACGAGCCGAAAGGTCGTCAACACTTTTTTCAAAAAAATTTAGTTTATTTAAGGGGTTAGGGGATTTGCCCGACCACCCGCCTTTGCCCTCGGGCCGTGTCGTGCGAGAATGCGCCCTCTTTTTATGTTCCCTTCTCGATGGTTAATCACGCGTCTATGACTGCACACCTAATCGATGGCAAGGCGATCGCCGCCAACCTGCGCCAGCAGATCGCTCAACGTGTCGTGGAGCGTCGCCAGCAAGGCCTGCGCACGCCTGGCCTGGCGGTGATCCTGGTCGGTACCGACCCCGCCTCCCAAGTCTATGTCTCGCACAAGCGCAAGGACTGCGAGGAGGTCGGCTTCATTTCCCAGGCCTTCGACCTGCCCAGCGATACCACGCAGCAAGCCCTGAGCGACCTGATCGACCGCCTCAACGACGACCCGGCCGTCGACGGCATCCTCCTGCAGCTGCCACTGCCCGCGCACCTGGACGCCTCGCTGCTGCTCGAGCGCATTCGCCCAGATAAAGATGTCGACGGCTTCCACCCCTACAACATCGGCCGCCTGGCCCAGCGCATTCCACTGCTGCGCCCCTGCACCCCCAAGGGCATCATGACCCTGCTGCACAGCACCGGCCAGGACCTGTATGGCATGAACGCGGTGATCGTCGGCGCCTCGAACATCGTTGGCCGCCCGATGGCGATGGAGTTGCTGCTGGCCGGCTGCACCGTCACCGTCTGCCACCGCTTCACCAAGGACCTGGCCGGCCACGTCGGTCGCGCCGACCTGGTGGTGGTGGCCGCCGGTAAACCGGGCCTGGTCAAGGGTGAGTGGATCAAGGAAGGTGCCATCGTCATCGACGTCGGCATCAACCGCCAGGAAGACGGCAAGCTGGTGGGCGACGTGGTGTTCGAAACCGCCCTGCCGCGCGCGGCTTGGATCACCCCGGTGCCAGGCGGCGTCGGCCCGATGACCCGGGCGTGCCTGTTGGAAAACACCCTGTATGCAGCGGAAGAGCTGCATAAGTAAGACGGCGCGTGGCGATTTTTCTTATCGCCGCCGCAGGTCCTGTGGGGCCAGGCTTGGCGCAATGCCAGCCAATCAAGTGGCATTGGGGCTGCAAGGCAGCCCCCTTGGCCCACGGCTCAAACACCTCGTCTTACACCTCCCCATAACGCTCGCTCGAATCGCGCACCCCTGGCCTTTGCGTACGCGATAATTGGCGAGCCCAAAAATAATTGATTTTCATTTCCTTTTTCCGACCTTCGCGTGACCTCTCTTGCAAGAACATTTCAATCTGCAAGGGAGCGCTACGTGGAAAGCACACAGCCGATGCGATTACGCAAGTGGTAAAGCCAGCGGTGATGGTCGTTGTACAGCGTGCCCAGGTGGGCATTGAGCGCAGACGGGGAGTGACTGGTGTCCATTTGGAGCGAGACCGGCGTCGGCAAATCGAGTGCTCATTATATCGAGATTTATTCTCATATGAGAGTGACTGTTATTTTAGATGTGGTGCTCCACTTTGCCGTGGGCTCGAGTCGGACGGTTTCAGTGCTCCAGGCAGACCCGGGCGTGCCGATTGGCGTGCGGAGCTGGTGGCGGCCTGGTAAAAACTGATAGATTTCAGCCGGTTGAAAAGGGGGCTCGCAGCCCCGATAAAGGAAGAGTCGCATGATCGCAAAAGAAGCCCGCCAGGCATTGGCGCTGCAGCGCTTCGCCGAGGCCAATCCGCAGCTGCTCGAGGAAATCCGCGAACTGGATGCGCGCGAGCAGGCCCAGCAGATCCAGTGGGCTTTCGAGGATGCGGCCGATGAGCAGGGGGTCGAGCCCTGGGAACTGGCCCTGCAACTGATCGCCGAGAGCCCTGAGCAACTGAAGGCCATGCGCCTTGAGGTGCACCGCGAGGTGGCCGAGGCGCTGGGCTTGGCGTGGGAAGAGTACTGCCAGTTCAACGAGATCGATGCCCAATAGGCACTCCCTGCGTTTCGCTGCATTTGTTTGACAAGTTTTTACAACCCGCGCGATGACCAACCACCGCCGCGCGGCCAGCATCTGGAAAGGGTCCGACGGCGCGCCGTGCGGGCTTTTCAATGAAATCGACCGGCGTGGTTTCCCATCGTCCCGGGTGGGGTGACTTCTGGTGCGCGAGTCACTAGAATGCTTGCCCTTGATTCTGGAGTCGGGCTATCGCCGGCTAACGTCTGTGCAACGAGGAATATCCATGCAAGTTTCTGTTGAAAACACTTCCGCTCTCGAGCGTCGCATGACCATCGCCGTTCCGGCCGAGCGCGTCGAGACCGAAGTCAACAAGCGTCTGCAACAGACTGCCCGTCGCGCCAAGGTTCCAGGCTTCCGTCCTGGCAAAGTGCCTATGAGCGTGATCCGTCAGCGTTACGAAGACGCCGCCCGTCAGGAAGCCTTCGGTGACCTGGTCCAGGCTTCCTTCTATGAAGCCGTGGTCGAGCAGAAGCTGAACCCGGCTGGCGCCCCCGCGGTAGAGCCGAAGTCCTTCGAGAAGGGCAAGGACCTGGAATTCGTCGCCATCTTCGAAGTCTTCCCCGAGTTCACCGTTGCCGGTTTCGAGTCGATCAACGTCGAGCGCCTGAGCGCCGAAGTGGCCGACGCCGACCTGGACAACATGCTGGAAGTGCTGCGCAAGCAGAACGTGCGTTTCGAGGCCGTCGAGCGCGCCGCGCAGAACGACGACCAGGTCAACATCGACTTCGTCGGCAAGATCGACGGTGAAACCTTCGCCGGCGGTTCGGCCAAGGGCACCCAGCTGGTGCTGGGCTCCGGCCGCATGATCCCGGGCTTCGAAGACGGCCTGGTCGGCGCCAAGGCCGGTGAAGAGCGCGTCGTCAACGTGACCTTCCCCGAGGACTACCAGAACCTCGACCTGGCCGGCAAGGCCGCCGAGTTCACCATCACCGTCAACAGCGTCGCTGCTCCGCAACTGCCGGAATTGAACGAAGAGTTCTTCGCCCAGTTCGGCATCAAGGAGTCTACCCTGGAAGGTTTCCGCGCCGAAGTCCGCAAGAACATGGAGCGCGAGCTGCGCCAGGCGATCAAGGCCAAGGTCAAGAACCAGGTCATGGACGGTCTGTTGGCCGCCAACCCGATCGAAGTGCCCAAGGCGCTGCTGGAAAACGAAGTCAACCGTCTGCGCGTGCAGGCCGTCCAGCAGTTCGGTGGCAACATCAAGCCAGAGCAACTGCCGGCCGAGCTGTTCGAAGAGCAGGCCAAGCGTCGCGTGGTCCTGGGCCTGATCGTCGCCGAAGTGGTCAAGCAATTCGAGCTCAAGCCGGACGAAGCCAAGGTTCGCGAGATGATCGAGGAAATGGCCTCGGCCTACCAAGAGCCTGAGCAGGTCATCTCCTGGTACTACAAGAACGACCAGCAGCTGAACGAAGTCCGTTCGGTTGTGCTGGAAGAACAAGTTGTAGATACTGTCCTGCAGAAAGCGACTGTGACCGACAAGTCGGTCTCGTACGAGGAAGCCGTCAAGCCAGCGCAGGCACCTGCCGCCGCTGAGTGATTTCCTCCCTCGTAGGAAACCCCCACAAGCCAGCCTTCGCGCTGGCTTGTGCGTATTCAAGCCATGACTATTTGGGAGTGAGTGCAGGACATGTCCCGCAATTCTTATATTCAGCAGAGCTCTGACATCCAGGCCGCAGGCGGCCTGGTCCCGATGGTTATCGAGCAGTCCGCCCGTGGCGAGCGCGCCTACGACATCTACTCGCGCCTGTTGAAGGAGCGGGTGATCTTCCTGGTCGGCCCCGTCGAGGACTACATGGCCAACCTGGTAGTGGCGCAACTGCTGTTCCTTGAAGCGGAAAACCCGGACAAGGATATCCATCTGTACATCAACTCGCCGGGTGGCTCGGTCACTGCCGGGATGTCGATCTACGACACCATGCAGTTCATCAAGCCGGACGTCTCGACCATCTGCATCGGCCAGGCCTGCAGCATGGGCGCCTTCCTGCTGGCTGCCGGTGCCCGTGGCAAGCGTCACTGCCTGCCGAACTCGCGCGTGATGATCCACCAGCCGCTCGGCGGCTTCCAGGGCCAGGCGACCGACATCGAGATCCATGCCCAGGAAATCCTCAACATCAAGGCGCGCCTGAACGAGCTGCTGGCCTACCACACCGGCCAGGACCTCGAGACCATCAAGCGCGACACCGAACGCGACAACTTCATGAGCGCCTCGCGCGCGGCCGAGTACGGCCTGATCGACTCGGTCTACGACAAGCGGCAACTGGCGTCCTGAACCAAGGTGCCAGAGCGGGTGGGCGCGGAATGCGCCTACCTGCGGACTTGAAAAAGCCCGCGATTGCCTTCATCTTGTGTTTCATGCCTACCGGATTGGATCGATCGAATGACTGACACCCGTAACGGCGAGGACAGCGGCAAATTGCTCTATTGCTCCTTCTGCGGCAAAAGCCAGCACGAAGTGCGCAAATTGATTGCCGGGCCCTCGGTATTTATCTGCGACGAGTGCGTCGACCTGTGCAACGACATCATCCGTGAGGAGGTGCAGGAAGCCCAGGCCGAGAGCAACGCGCACAAATTGCCATCGCCGAAAGAAATCAGCGGCATCCTGGACCAGTACGTCATTGGTCAGGAGCGCGCGAAGAAGGTGCTGTCCGTAGCGGTGTACAACCACTACAAGCGCCTGAACCAGCGTGACAAGAAGGGCGACGAAGTCGAACTCGGCAAGAGCAACATCCTGCTGATCGGGCCGACCGGCTCGGGCAAGACCCTGCTCGCCGAAACCCTTGCACGCCTGTTGAACGTACCGTTCACGATTGCCGACGCCACCACCCTGACCGAAGCCGGCTACGTGGGCGAGGACGTCGAGAACATCATCCAGAAACTGCTGCAGAAGTGCGACTACGACGTGGAAAAGGCCCAGATGGGCATCGTCTACATCGACGAGATCGACAAGATCTCGCGCAAGTCGGACAACCCGTCCATCACCCGTGACGTCTCGGGCGAGGGCGTGCAGCAGGCACTGCTGAAGCTGATCGAGGGCACCGTGGCCTCCGTGCCGCCCCAGGGTGGCCGCAAGCACCCGCAACAGGAATTCCTGCAGGTCGATACCCGCAACATCCTGTTCATCTGCGGTGGCGCGTTCTCGGGCCTGGAAAAGGTCATCCAGAACCGCTCCACCAAGGGTGGTATCGGTTTTGGTGCGGAAGTGCGCAGCAAGCAGGAAGGCAAGAAGGTTGGCGAGTCCCTGCGCGAGGTCGAGCCGGACGATCTGGTCAAGTTCGGCCTGATCCCCGAGTTCGTCGGCCGTCTGCCGGTGCTGGCGACCCTCGACGAGCTGGACGAGGCGGCGCTGATGCAGATCCTCACCGAGCCGAAGAACGCCCTGACCAAGCAGTACGCCAAGCTGTTCGAGATGGAAGACGTCGACCTGGAGTTCCGCAGCGATGCGCTCAAGGCCGTTGCCCGCAAGGCCTTGGAGCGCAAGACCGGCGCCCGTGGCCTGCGTTCGATCCTCGAGGGCGTGCTGCTCGACACCATGTACGAGATCCCTTCGCAGAAGGACGTCTCCAAGGTGGTGATCGACGAGAGCGTCATCGATGGCACCTCGCAGCCGCTGCTGATCTACGAGAACAGCGAGCCGCAGGCCAAGGCCGCGCCTGACGCCTGAGTCGGAGCGTGACAGCGTGCAAGAAAGGGGCCTACGGGCCCCTTTCTGCTTTTCCTATCTCAGCGCTTGTATTTTCCCGGGCCTGCCCCCACATTAGGTCCAAGCATCATTTCCACCGGTTTCCGGCCACAAGGCCGCTGTAGAGGCGAAATCATGAAGACCACCCTCGACTTGCCTCTTTTGCCATTGCGCGATGTCGTAGTCTACCCGCACATGGTCATCCCGCTGTTCGTGGGGCGTGAGAAGTCCATCGAAGCCCTCGAGGCCGCGATGACGGG
Source organism: Pseudomonas sp. I2 (assembly GCF_040984075.1). Taxonomy (NCBI): domain Bacteria; kingdom Pseudomonadati; phylum Pseudomonadota; class Gammaproteobacteria; order Pseudomonadales; family Pseudomonadaceae; genus Pseudomonas; species Pseudomonas sp. I2. The sequence goes on along the minus strand of NZ_JBCGFQ010000019.1, from coordinate 80,557 downwards.
CGAGAAGCAGATCCTCCTGCTGGCCCAGAAGAATCCAGCCGACGACGATCCGGGCGAAGACGCCCTGTACCGCGTCGGCACTATCGCTACCGTTCTGCAACTGCTGAAGCTGCCCGATGGCACCGTCAAGGTGCTGGTCGAGGGCGAGCAGCGCGGCGCGGTCGAGCGTTTCAGCGAAGTGGACGGGCACGTGCGTGCCGAAGTCAGCCTGATCGACGAGGTCGAGGCGCCCGAGCGCGAGTCGGAAGTCTTCGTGCGCAGCCTGCTCTCGCAGTTCGAGCAATACGTGCAGTTGGGCAAGAAGGTCCCGGCCGAAGTGCTGTCCTCGCTCAACAGCATCGAGGAGCCGGGGCGCCTGGTCGATACCATGGCCGCGCACATGGCGCTGAAGATCGAGCAGAAGCAGGAGATCCTCGAGATCGTCGACCTGCCGACCCGCGTCGAGCATGTCCTGGCGCTGCTGGATGCGGAAATCGACCTGTTGCAGGTGGAGAAGCGCATCCGTGGCCGGGTCAAGAAGCAGATGGAGCGCAGCCAGCGCGAGTACTACCTGAATGAGCAGATGAAGGCCATTCAGAAGGAGCTCGGCGATGGCGACGAAGGGCACAACGAGGTCGAGGAGCTGAAAAAGCGTATCGACGCTGCCGGCCTGCCCAAGGACGCCCTGGCCAAGGCCCAGGCCGAGCTGAACAAGCTCAAGCAGATGTCGCCGATGTCTGCCGAGGCCACCGTGGTCCGCTCGTACCTCGACTGGCTGGTGCAGGTGCCGTGGAAGGCCCAGAGCAAGGTGCGCCTGGACCTGGCCAAGGCCGAGGAGATCCTCGATGCCGACCATTACGGCCTGGAGGAGGTCAAGGAGCGCATCCTTGAGTACCTCGCCGTGCAGAAGCGCGTCAAGAAGATCCGTGGCCCGGTACTGTGCCTGGTCGGCCCGCCCGGGGTCGGCAAGACCTCCCTGGCCGAGTCCATCGCCTCCGCCACCAACCGCAAGTTCGTACGCATGGCCCTGGGCGGCGTGCGTGACGAAGCCGAGATTCGTGGTCACCGGCGGACCTACATCGGTTCGATGCCGGGCCGCCTGGTCCAGAAGATGACCAAGGTGGGCGTGCGCAACCCGCTGTTCCTGCTCGACGAGATCGACAAGATGGGCAGCGACATGCGTGGCGACCCGGCCTCGGCGTTGCTGGAGGTGCTCGACCCCGAGCAGAACCACAATTTCAACGATCACTACCTGGAGGTCGACTACGACCTTTCGGACGTGATGTTCCTGTGCACCTCGAACTCGATGAACATCCCGCCGGCGCTGCTCGACCGTATGGAGATCATCCGCCTGCCTGGCTACACCGAGGACGAGAAGGTCAACATCGCGGTCAAGTACCTGACGCCCAAGCAGGTCAAGGCCAATGGCCTGAAGAAGGACGAGCTGGAGATCGATGTTTCGGCGATCCGCGACATCATCCGCTACTACACCCGTGAAGCGGGCGTGCGGAGCCTGGAGCGGCAGATCGCCAAGGTCTGCCGCAAGGTGGTCAAGGAACACGCCGGCCAGAAGCAGGTGAAGGTCAAGGTCACCAGCGAGCAGCTCGAGCACTTGCTCGGCGTGCGCAAGTTCCGCTACGGCCTGGCCGAGCAGCAGGACCAGATCGGCCAGGTCACCGGCCTTGCCTGGACCCAGGTGGGCGGCGAGCTGCTGACCATCGAGGCGGTGGTCATCCCCGGCAAGGGCCAGTTGATCAAGACCGGCTCGCTCGGCGACGTCATGGTCGAATCGATCACCGCGGCGCAGACCGTGGTGCGCAGCCGCGCGCGCAGCCTGGGCATCGCTGCCGATTTCCACGAGAAGCACGACGTGCACATCCACATGCCCGAGGGCGCCACGCCCAAGGATGGCCCTAGCGCCGGCATCGGCATGTGCACCGCGCTGGTCTCGGCGCTGACCCAGATCCCGGTACGTGCCGACGTGGCCATGACCGGCGAAATCACCCTGCGCGGCCAGGTCCTGGCCATCGGCGGGCTGAAGGAAAAGCTGCTGGCGGCGCACCGCGGTGGGATCAAGACGGTCATCATTCCCGAGGAAAATGTCCGCGACCTGAAGGAGATTCCGGAAAACATCAAAGAGGATCTTCAGATCAAACCGGTCAAATGGATTGACGAAGTCCTCCAAATTGCGCTGCAATACGCCCCGGAGCCCTTGCCAGATGTGGCTCCGGAGATTGTCGCGAAAGATGAAAAGCGCGACGGCGATGCTAAGGAAAGAATCAGCACGCACTAGTACGTATTTCGCTGGGGGGCTTTCCTTGACAGTTTTTTCGGGCCCTTGTTATAAAGCGGCACGCCAGTGTCAACAGGCCGCCCAGCGCTCGTTTCATAAGCTTTTCATTAAATACTTAGAAACAAACTCAATAGAGATATAAGGGGACTTAGAGTGAACAAGTCGGAACTGATTGACGCTATTGCCGCATCCGCTGACATCCCGAAAGCTGTAGCCGGCCGTGCGCTGGACGCAGTCATCGAATCCGTCACCGGCGCCCTGAAGCAAGGTGACGATGTTGTACTGGTTGGCTTCGGTACCTTCTCGGTCAAGGAGCGCGCCGAGCGTACCGGCCGCAACCCGCAGACCGGCAAGGCGATCAAGATCGCTGCCGCCAAGGTTCCAGGTTTCAAGGCTGGCAAGGGCCTGAAAGACGCCGTCAACTAAGTCGTCTCTTTCAGCCGGACCTGGTCACGCCAGGCCCGACCGCGTGACGAAGGGGGCGCAAACGTTCCCGTTGGCACGCTCGCTTTGAAAAGGCGCATCCACAGGATGCGCCTTTCTTCTATCAGGATTCTACCCACGCTCCGCGGTTGTCGACGCAGTGGTACAACCGTTTCTGGGGGACGCATGCTGCAGAATATCAGGGACAATTCACAAGGTTGGATTGCCAAGACCATCATCGGCCTTATCGTCGTGCTGATGGCGCTGACCGGCTTCGAGGCCATTTTCCAGGCCACCAGCCATAGCCAGGACGCCGCCAAGGTGAACGGCCAGACCATCAGCCAGAACGAGCTGAGCCAGGCTGTCGACATGCAGCGCCGCCAGCTGATGCAACAGCTGGGCAAGGATTTCGACCCAGCGCTGCTGGACGAGAAAATGCTGCGCGAAGCCGCGCTCAAGGGGCTGATCGACCGCAAGCTGCTGTTGCAGGGCGCCGAGGATGCCAAGTTCGCCTTTTCCGAGGCCGCGCTGGATCAGTTGATCCTGCAGACGCCAGAGTTCCAGGTCGACGGCAAGTTCAGTGCCGAACGATTCGACTCGGTCATTCGCCAGATGGGCTACGGGCGCATGCAGTTCCGCGAGATGCTGGCCGAGGAAATGCTCATCGGGCAGCTGCGCACCGGCCTTGCCGGCAGCAGCTTCGTCACCGACAAGCAGGTCGAGGCCTTCGCCCGCCTGGAGAAACAGACCCGCGACTTCGCCTCGCTGACCTTCAAGGCCGACGCGGCCGTGGCCCACGTCAGCGACGACGAGGTCAAGGCGCACTACGACCAGCACGCCAAGGAGTTCATGACCCCCGACCAGGTGGTCATCGACTACATCGAGCTGAAGAAGTCGGCCTTCTTCGACCAGGTCACGGTCGACGAGGACGCGCTCAGGAACCTCTACGAGAAGGAAATCGCCAACCTGGCCGAACAACGCCATGCCGCGCACATCCTCATCGAGGTCGACGACAAGACCTCCGATGCCCAGGCCAAGGCCCGCATCGAGGAAATCCAGCAGCGCCTGGCCAAGGGTGAAGACTTCGCCGCGCTGGCCAAGGAGTTCTCCCAGGATCCGGGTTCGGCCAGCAGTGGCGGTGACCTGGGTTTCGCAGGCCCCGGCGTCTATGACCCGGCCTTCGAGGAGGCGCTGTACAAGCTGGGCGAGGGGCAGGTCTCGGCGCCGGTGCGTACCGAGTTCGGCTACCACCTGATCAAGCTGTTGGGCGTCGAGGCGCCGGAAGTACCGACCTTCGCCAGCCTGCAGGACAAGCTGACCCGCGAGCTTAAGACCCAGCAGGTCGAGCAGCGCTTCGTGGAAGTGACCAAGCAGTTGGAAGATGCTGCCTTCGAGGCGTCCGACCTGGCCCAGCCGGCCCAGGACCTGGGCTTGAAGGTACAGACCTCGGCGCCGTTCGGTCGTGAAGGCGGCGAGGGCATCACTGCCAACCGTGCGGTGATTCAGGCCGCCTTCAGCGAGGAGGTGCTGGACGAAGGCGCCAACAGCAACGCCATCGAGCTGGACCCGGAGACCGTGGTCGTGCTGCGCGTCAAGGAGCATCGCAAGCCCGAGCAACTGCCGCTGGACGCCGTGGCCAAGAGCATCCACGAGCACCTGGCCAAGGAGAAGGCGATCGCCGAGCTCAAGGCCAAGGCCGACAAGCTGATTGCCGAACTGCGTGATGGCTCCCGGACGCCGGACGCTGCGGTCGAGGGCCAGGCCTGGAAGGTCCAGGAGGCCGTCACCCGTGGCCAGGACGGTATCGACCCGGCTGAACTGCAGGCGGTGTTCCGCCTGGCCAAGCCCGAGGCCAAGGACAAGCCGGTCTATGGCAGCGTGGTCCTGGCCGATGGCAGCCTGGTGCTGCTGCAGCTCAAGGGCGTCAACGAAGGTGCCGCGGCTACCGACGAGGAGAAGGAGCAGATCCGTCGCTACCTCGCCTCGCGCGCTGGCCAGCAGGATTTCGCGGCCTACCGCAAGCAGCTGGAAGCCAACGCCGAGATCACTCGCTACTGAGTGCATCCCTCCAACGAAACAGGCCGCGTATGCGGCCTGTTTCGTTTCTGTCCCAGTGCTACCTGTCCCGGTCCATTCTTGGGGCTGCTTTGCAGCCCATCGCCGGCAAGCCGAACACCTTGAGCTTCCGCGGGCTCACCGCCGCTCCCCCTCGTAGTTGTCCAGGGTATCCCTGGCAATCTCCCGCCCCAGGGCGATCAGCTCCGGTGCCTTGTAGAACTCGAAGAACCGGCACACCCGCTTGGGTACGTTGATCAGCACGTCCGGTGGATAGCCGGCGATCTTGTACTGGGCCAGGGACGTCTGCATCACCTCGAAGCTCTGGTTGATCAGGTCGAGCAGCGAGGCCGGGCCAACGTTGTCGATGATGAACGAGCCGGTGGCGGAGCGGGGGGCGCCGTCGCTCTCTGGGGCCGCCGCCGGTTGCTGGCTTTCCGGATTGGCCGAATCGGCGAGCCAGGGGTTGGGCCGCCCCAGACCCTCGGCAACGATCTCCTGCTCGATGCGCATCAGTTCCTCCGCCGGCTTGCGCCGGAAGGGCAGGCGCGAGCCCAGGGAGCTGATCAGGGCATCGAAACGCATCTTGAACGCCGCCGGGCGTTCGATCACCGGCAACTGGTACTGCTTCTGGTTGGTGGCGTTGAGGTTCACCGCGATGATCAGGTCGCAGTGGCTGGACACCACCGGGACGATCGGCAGCGGATTGAGGATGCCGCCATCCACCAGCATGCGGTTGCCCTGCATCACCGGGGTGAACAGGCTGGGGATCGCCGCCGAGGCACGCATGGCCTGGTGCAGGCAGCCTTCCTGGAACCAGATTTCCTGCTGGTTGGTGAGGTCGGCCGCCACCGCGGTATAGGGAATGGACAGTTGCTCGATGTTCACGTCGCCGACGATCTTGCGGATCTGCCCGAACACCTTGTCGCCACGGATCGCGCCCAGGCGAAAGCTCACGTCCACCAGGCGCAGCACGTCCAGGTAGTCCAGGCTCTCGATCCAGTTGCGGTAATCGTCGAGCTTGCCAGCGGCGTAGATGCCACCGATCACCGCTCCCATGGAACAGCCGGCGATGCAGGCGATCTCGTAGCCGCGCCGTTCGATTTCCTCTATCACGCCGATGTGCGCGTAACCCCGGGCGCCACCCGACCCCAGGACCAATGCCACGCGTTTGCTCATGATGTCTCCCCCACGGCTGTGCAACCATGGTCCAACAATGCACCCATTGCGGCCCATGCTTCAATGTACACCGTGCTGGGCTACGCTGAGCAGGGCACTTTTCGTTTGCCTGGGCGTCGAATGGCCACACTTTTTTCACCTTCGAGGTTACTACCGATGAAAGCCTGGATCTGCCTTCCCCTGATCGCCCTGGCCCTTGCTGGCTGCGCGGGCAAGACGGCCTACCGTGACAGCTGCGCGACCCAGCTGGATGCCGCCTGGAAGGAACTCGACCTGGCCAAGGCCGAAGGCTTCGCCGGCACCGTCAGTTATTCCAAGGCCCTGTCGCTGTTGACCGGGGCCAAGACCCAGCAGCAGTTCGAGGCCTTCGAAGGTTGCACCAGCAAGGCGCAGAAGGCGCGTTTCTATATCCGTGAGTCTCGCGCCGGGCGCTGAACGAGGAGCGTCGTATGTCCGCCATGCTCGATCACGTGATCACCCAAGTGCTGGCCCTGCAGGTGCGCCTGCTGGCCTGTCGCGAGCGGTTGGCCGCCGATGTCGACAGCGAGGCGTTGCACGACCTGCGCATCGCCCTGCGGCGGCTGCGCAGCCTGCTGCGCCCTTTGCGCGGGCTGCCAGGTGTCGACCAGTTGGAGGGGGCGGCCAAGTCCCTGGGCACCCTGACCACGCCCCTGCGCGATCGTGAGGTGCTGGCAGCCCAGTTGCTCAGGCAGGGCCACGAGCAGGCCGGGCAACGGCGCCTGGAGGGCAGGGCGCGGACATTCGCCAGCGTGGCCGGCAGCCGCCAGCTCGACCGTGTGCTGGCCATTCTCGACAGCTTCCCGCTGTTTCTGCGTGCCTGCGACCGCGAAGGCCTGGCTCGCGGCCTGGAAAAACGCATCGACAAGCGCCTGGACAAGCAATGGCGCAAGCTGCGCAAGGCCCTGGAAGACCCTGCCCACGACCGCCACCGCTTGCGCTTGCTGATCAAGCGCGTGCGCTATGGCGATGAGGCCTATCCGCAGCTGGACTCGGCCGGGAAGAAGCTGCGCCGCCTGCTCAAGCGGGCCCAGGGCGACCTGGGCGAATGGCACGATCGCCTGCAATGGCTGTTGCAGGCCCGCGACCATGCGGACCTGGCGCCGTGCAAGGCCGCCTGGGAGCGCGAGCTGCACGAGGCCGAGCAGAAGGCCGATGCCACCCTGGAGGTGCTGCTGGCGGCCCTGGCGCGTCGATAGCCGCCAGAATTGACCGATATGCGGGCTGCCAGGAGGGGGCTCGCTGGCTAAGATCGGGAGCATCGACGTAGCCGATTTTTCTGCAGGAGCGAAAGGACGCCATGAATTTCACGCAATTGCTTGCCGCCGTGCGCGAGCGCCCCGAGGCGGTCAGCGTGCCGGCCAATTGGGCCCAGGGGCGTGCCGCGTTCGGTGGGCTGATGGCCGCGTTGGTCTATGAGGCCATGCGCGCCAGGCTCGACGATGCCCGTCCGGTGCGTTCGCTGGCCATCACCTTCGTCGGCCCCGCCGCGCCGGAGGTCCCGATCCGCTTCGAGGTCGAGGTGTTGCGCCAGGGCAAGGCGGTCAGCACACTGCTGGGGCGCGCCGTGCAGGATGGCCAGGTGGTGACCTTGGTGCAGGGCAGCTTCGGTTTCGGGCGGGCGTCGGAGGTCGAGTTTTCGGCGCTGCCAGCGGTGCCGATGAAACCCTTGGAGCAGGCTGCGGCGGAGTTGCCCTACATCCAGGGTGTGACACCGGAATTCATGCGCCATGTGGCCTTGCGCTGGGCCATTGGCGGCCTGCCGTTCACCGGCGATGCCTCGCGGCAGATGGGCGGCTGGGTGCGCTTGCGCGATGTCGCCGAGGAGCCGGTCAACGAAGCGCACCTGCTGGCCCTGGTTGACGCCTGGCCGCCCAGCCTGTTGCCCAGCCTCAAGCGGCCTGCCGCCGGCAGTACGCTGACCTGGACCATCGAATTCGTCCAGCCTACGCCACGGCTGTCGACCCTGGACTGGTGCCGCTACTGTGTCGAGACCGAGCATGCCCGCGATGGTTACGGGCACGCCTCGGCGGCCCTGTGGACGGCCGAGGGCGAGCTGTTGGCCTTGAGCCGGCAGACGGTGACGGTGTTTGCCTAGGGCCTTGGCTCGTGGTTGAGCCGATGCTGGTCAGTTCAGCGTTTCAGTTGCCATTTGGGGCTGCGAAGCAGCCCTAAAAAGGGGGGCGCCGTTTTCAGCGCCGATGCTTGTGCCGCTCCCGCCAGGCGCGCCACCAGGCGCCGCTGAGGACGAAGCGCGGAAAGGTGATGAACTGCTCGGTGAGCAGGCGTTGCACGGCATCCTTGCGGTCAGCGAAGGGCTCCGGTTGTTCGGCTTCCAGGCGATGGCCCTGGCGCTGCAGGCCCAGGCTGGCGGCCAGGGCGATGATGCCCACGGCGATCTGGGAAAGGTCCAGGCCGAACAGGCCCGAGAGCACCAGCAGCACGCCCAGGATGAACAGCGGCACGGCAATCAGGTGCAGCACCAGGTTGGCCGGGTGCCGGTGGTTGTTGTGATAACCGCGCCATTGCCAGGCGGGCAGGTTGGGCAGGCGTTTGCTCATGGACATTTCCTCTGGCTCATGTCCAAAGCTTAGTGCGGCCCTCGGACGAGGGCCAATCGAGGCGGGCTATGGCGGCTATAGCTTGAGCTGGCCAATGGCCTTGTTCAGTTCGCCGGCCAGGGTCGCCAGTTCGACGCTGGTGGTGGCCGAGCCGATTGTCTGCTGCACGGTCTGCTCGGTGACGTCGCGGATGCTCACCACCGCCCGGTTCATCTCCTCGGCCACCTGGCTCTGCTGCTCGGCGGCGACGGCGATCTGCGTGTTGCTTTCGCGCATCTGCGCCACGGCGCTGGTGATCTCGGCCAGGGCTTCGCCGGCTTCCTGGGCCTGCTTGACGCAATCGTCGGCCTTGTACGAACTCTCCTGCATGAACTCCACTGCATCGCGGGTACCGGCCTGCAAGGCCGAGACCATGCCGGTGATTTCGTCGGTGGAGGTCTGCACGCGCTTGGCCAGGTTGCGCACCTCATCGGCCACCACGGCGAAGCCGCGGCCCAGCTCACCGGCACGGGCCGCTTCGATGGCGGCATTGAGGGCCAGCAGGTTGGTCTGTTCGGCGATGCTGTGGATCACCCCGACCACGCCGTTGATCCGCTGGCTGTCCTCGGCCAGTTGGTGGATCATTTCGGCGGTCTGCTGCACACCGCTGGACAGCCCGGCGATCGAGTCCTGCACCCGGCTGACGACCTGCTGGCCGCTGCCGGCCAGGCTGTCGGCGGTCTGCGACAGGTCGCGGGTGGCGCCGGCGTGCTGGGCGATGTGGTGAACGGTCGCGGACATCTCGTTGATCGCCGTGGCCGCCTGGTCGGTCTCGCTCTGCTGGCCGATCATGCCGTGGCGCACTTCGTTCATGCTCGCCGCCAGGCGTGCGGCGCCCGAGTCGAGCTGGGCGGCGGTGCGCGCCACGGTGCTGACCACGCGATGGTAGGTGGCCTGCATGGCATTGAAGGCGCCTGCCATCTGGCCGACTTCGTCGCCGCAGGACAGCGGCACGCGAGCTGCCAGGTCGCCGGTCTTCTCCACGTGCAGCATCACGTCCTTGAGGGTGTTGAGCTGGCTGAGCAGGAAGCGGATCAGCAACTGCGAGGCGCACAGCATGGCCAGCATCAGGACCAGGACACAGACGGCATAGTTGCCGAAACGCTCGAAGAATACCTGGCGCAGGCTGGGCGACTGGGCCAGCACGGCGATGCGCTGCTCGCCCTGGTACAGCACCTGGGCCCCCTGCAACGGGTTGTCGCCGAGCAGCCAGGCACCGGGCAGGTCGACCCAGCCTTGGCTACCCTCCAGGGCCTGGAGGGGTTCTCCGGCGAAGGTCGGTGTCTGTCCTGCCTGCCAGGTGACCAGGTGGGGCAGGCTGGGCAGGGCTTGCCCGGCGGGCCAGGCGGCGATCAGCGAGGCCTCGGTGACGGCCTGGCTGCGGGCGCCCTCGGCCCGGGCCTGTTGCTCCAGATACACGGCATAGAGCACCAGCAGCAAGGTCGTGACGAAGGCCACCGCATTGACGGCCCAGAACTTGTACTTCAGGGAAATATTGCTAAGCCAGGCACCCATTAGGTCTTCTCTGAGTTGAGCGGAAACATTATTGGCAAAGTGCCATCATTGTGCCCGCTCAAGCCAGGCGTTGTCTTGATATGTGTCAAGGAAGACTGGGGGGCACCACAGGATTCAGGGCAACCGAAAGAACGCCCTGGCGCTGGCCGTGGTATGGGTTGCCGTGTGCTCCAGGGACTCCCCTCGATGCAACGCCACCTCGCGCAGGACCTCGGGCAGGAAGGCCGGTTCGTTGCGGCCGTTCTTCGGCTTGGGCCGCAGGCTGCGTGGCAGCAGGTAGGGCGCATCGCTCTCCAGCATCAGGCGGCCCTCGGGGATGTTGCCGACCAGCGGATGCAGGTGAGTGCCGCGGCGCTCGTCGCAGATCCAGCCGGTGATGCCGATGTGCAGGTCCATGTCCAGGTAGGCGAACAGGGCCTGGCGTTCGCCGGTGAAGCAATGCACCACCGCGGCGGGCAGGTGATCGCGGTAGTCCTTGAGGATCGCCAACAGGCGCTCGCTGGCCTCGCGTTCGTGGAGGAACACCGGCAGGTGCAGTTCGGCGGCCAGGGCCAGTTGCGCCTCCAGGGCCTTTTCCTGCTGTGGGCGAGGGGAGAAGTCGCGGTTGAAGTCCAGCCCGCATTCGCCCACGGCCCGGGCCCGTGGTTGCGCCAGCAACTGACGCAACCGCCGGTCGCTGGCGCCGTCCCAACTGCTGGCATCATGGGGGTGTACGCCTGCCGTGGTGAACAGGCATTGGCCGTCAGGGTCCAGTTGCCCGGCCAGTTCCTGGGCCTGTTCGCTGACCTCCAGGCTGGTGCCCGTGAGGATCATCTGCGCCACACCGGCCTGCACCGCCCGCTCGACGATGGCGGCTTGCTGGTCATGGAAGCTGCTGTTGGTCAGGTTGACGCCGATATCGATCAATTGCATGGTGCTACCTCGTGCCGCGGGCCGGCCAGCATAGCAAAAACCGGGAAAATCCAGAAAAAGCCAAGAACTTCAAGCGGTTGTCATGGTCTTCTGCGGTCATTCGCCACGGATCGGACCTTTTTGCATGGCGCCAGCCCACAGCCCACGGACACGTTCTCGCATGCTGCGTTCGCTGCTGACCTTCCTGCTGATGTTCGGCCTGGCCATGGCCGGCCCAGCCAGCGCGCGCTTGCCAGGGCCGCAGCACAACGTGCCGGCCAGCCAGGTTCGCGACCTTGCGCAGATCCGTGAGAGCAAGGTGCTGCGGGTGCTGGTCAACCAGAGCCGCAACAGTTCCGGGGAGGTCAAGGGCGAGCCGGTAGGCGTCGAATACCATCGCCTGCGCGGCCTCGAACATCATCTCAACGCCCGGGCCCGCGACGGCCAGGCAATTCGCTTCAAGCTCATCCCCCGCGCCAAGGAACAACTGCTCGCCGCCCTGCAGCGGGGCGAAGGTGACCTGGCCGCCCCTGGCGAGCTGCTCGACCCTGGCCTGGTGCGCGGCGTGAGCGCCAGCGCGCCGGTGGTCGATCAGGTGTCGCTGGTGCTGGTGGGGCGCAAGGGCGAGCGCAGCTTCAGCCGGGTGGAGCAGTTGTCCGGGCGCACCATTGCGTTGACCAGCGCCAGTGCCGCCGGTGCGCTGGTCCGCCAGCTCAACCAGCAACTGGCTCTGCGCAAACGTGCGCCGATCAAAATCGAGTGGGTCGATCCCACGCTGGCAGTGGAGGATGTGCTGGAGATGGTCCAGGCCGGCATCTATCGCCTGACGCTGGTGGAGCGTCCCATCGCCCAGCGCTGGGCCCGGGTGATGCCGCGCCTGCGCCTGGACACCCGCCTGAAGCTGGGCCAGCCCCAGGCCATACGCTGGTATGTGCGGCGCGACGCGAACATGCTCCTGGCCACGGTCGATCGCTTCCTGGCCGGCTACCGTGCACCGCAGAACCAGGATGCCGCCTTCGAGCGGATCTACCGGCGCCAGTACCGGGTGCACAACCCCTTGGCGCGTCGCGACCGGCAGCGCCTGGCGTCGTTGCGGGCGGTCTTGCAGAAACATGGCAGCGCACAGCAGATCGACTGGCTGAACCTGGCGGCACTGGCGTTCAAGGAGTCGACCCTCAACCCGGCGGCGCGTGGCAGCGGCGGCGCCCATGGGCTGATGCAGATCACCCCGGCGGCGGCCCGGCGAGTCGGGGTGAGCAACACGGCGACGGTCGATGGCAATGTCCTGGCCGGTGCCCGCTACCTGGCGCTGATTCGTCGCAAGTTCTTCTCCAGCGCCCAGCTCAACGAACGCGAGCGCATGGCATTCGTGCTGGCCGCCTACAACCTGGGGCCGGAGCGGGTCCAGGCCATGCGTGCCGAGGCCCGGCGACGAGGGCTCAACAGCAACCAATGGTTCTTCCAGACCGAACGCATCGCCATGGAGCAGATGGGCATGGGGCCGGTCAACTTCGTCAACAGCGTCAATAAGTACTTCCTGGCGTTCAATCGGGAGCGGGCATCGTTGGAGCGGGTGGGCAAGCGCTGAATTAATCTAATTTGTAGATGTATAAGTGCGTAAATTTGCGCTTTTTGAATCTTATTTGTTGATTAATATGGCGCCCATCCCAACCAACATTTACTCAGGACGCTTCGACATGAACAACCCCCTCAACGCTATCTTCGTTACCCGTGCAGGTCTTGGCCTGAGTGTCATCCGCATCCTCGTGGGCATCATCTTCATGGCCCACGGTGCCCAGAAGTTGTTCGGTCTGTTCGGCGGCTACGGGCTGGAAGGCACCGGCCAGTGGATGGAAAGCATCGGCTTGGCGCCCGGTTACCTGATGGCGTTGTTGTCTGGCAGCGCCGAGTTCTTCGGTGGCCTGGCCCTCGTGGTCGGCTTGCTGGCACGGCCGGCGGCGCTGGCGCTGACCGTGACGCTGGTGGTGGCGATCTTCTCGGTGCACATCGGCAATGGCCTGTTCATGTCCAACAACGGCTACGAGTTCGCCCTGGCCCTGCTGGCCGGTACCGTGGCGGTGCTGATCGAGGGCGCGGGTCGCTTCTCTCTGGACCGGCTGATCGCCCACGACTGAACGGCATCCTGATGTGACTGACCCGCTTCCCAGGGGCCCTGGGAAGCGGGTTTTCTCCATGCCGTGGGGTAGTGCGAAAAACCGCCGGGCGACGCCCAGGCTGGGCCACCTTCAATAGGCGGCTTGTATCTTGTCGCTTGACGCTCTAGCATACCGCCTGCGCCGATTTAAACAGCTACTTGCGGGGCGCGGGAGGCATCCACTCGGGTCATCCGAAATACCGCTAAAGCGCTGGTTCGGTGACGCCTCCCACCGCTGCCCAGCGGGATCTGCGAGGCGGAGAGATACTCCATGAGTTGCCCACGTACCAGTGTCTGCCTGAGTCCGTTGCCTGCCAACCAGGCCTCGCGTACACCGCGCATCCTGCTCGGCGGCCAGCATCAGCCCACCCTTTTGCGTAACCTCGACGGCTTGTCGCGACGCAAGGGCCAAGCGCGTGCCTTCCTTGTCCAGTTCGCCGAAACCTGCGATGGCCTTGCCCAGCACGCCAACGATCGCTTCGATCTCGCGGTGATCCAAGCCCCCTTGGCGGCCGATGCCGCGGCAGTCATCGGTCACCTGACCCGCATCGCCCGCCAGGGCCTGATCACCCGCCGTTGAGGCGCGTGCCGCCGTGGGGATTTTTCGCTAAGCTCGGTGCCTCGGCAGGCTTGCGCCGGCCGTGGAGGCACTGAGGAGAACGCTGCTTGAGCACCAACATCATCACGACGGAAGGTCACGAGGCCCTGAAGAAGGAGCTCGACCACCTGTGGCGGGTCTACCGGCCCGAGATCACCCAGAAGGTCACCTGGGCCGCATCCCTGGGCGACCGCAGCGAGAACGCCGACTACCAGTACAACAAGAAGCTGCTGCGTGAGATCGATCGGCGGGTGCGCTACCTGCGCAAACGGCTCGAGGACGTCAAGGTCGTGGCCTATTCACCGCAGCAGGAAGGCAAGGTGTTCTTCGGCGCCTGGGTGGAGATCGAGAACGACGAGGGGCAGACCCTGACGTTTCGTATCGTCGGTTACGACGAGATCCATGGGCGCAACGACTACATCTCCATCGATTCGCCCATGGCCCGGGCGCTGCTCAAGAAGGAAGAGGGGGACGAGGTCGTGGTGCACACGCCAACCGGCGAGGCGACCTGGTACGTCAACCGTATTCGCTATGAGGGGAGCGGGGGGTAGCTACAGGCCCCCTGCGCTCACCCTTCCCGCAACACCGCCAGTGGGCTGGCATTCAATGCCCGTCGCGTCCCGAGCACCCCGGCGGCACCCACCAGCACGGCTCCCGCCACCGGCAGCACCAGCAACCAGGGGTGCGGCGTCCAGGCCAGGTCGAAGGCATGGCGATACAGGACCAGGGTGATCAGCTCGCACCCCACCGCCGCCAGCACGCCACTCACCGCACCCAGCAGCCCGAACTCGATCCGCCGTGCCTTGACCAGCAGCGGCCGTGCAGCGCCCAGGGCACGCAGCAGGGCGCCTTGGCGCAGGCGTTCGTCGAGGGTTGCCTGGAGTCCTGCGAACAGCACCGCCAAGCCCGCCGCCAGCACGAACAACAGCACATACTCCACCGCCACGGTCACCTGGGCCAGGATGCTGCGCAACTGGGCCAGCAGCGCATCGACCTGGAGGATGGTCGCTGCCGGAAACGCGCGTGACAGGGCGACCACTTCCTGGTCATGGCCCGGCGCCAGGTAGAAGCTGGTCAGGTAGGTGGCTGGCAGCCCTTGCAGGGTGCCGGGCTGGAAGATCATGTAGAAGTTGGGCTGGAAGCTGTCCCAGTGCACCGTGCGCAAGCTGCTGACCCGGGCCTGGCGCTGCTGGCCACCGATGTCGAAGGTGAGCAGGTCGCCCAGCTCGAGCTTCAGGCTCTGGGCAAGCTCCGCTTCCACCGACACACCGGGCACGCCGTCAGCGGGTGGCGGTGCGTCCCACCAGCGCCCAGCGCTCAGGGCGTTGCCCTGGGGCAGGTCGGCCGCCCAGGTCAGGCTCAGGTCGCGTTGCACGGCGCGTTCGCCGGTGGACTCCTTGCTGACCAGTTGCCGCACCGGCTGCTCGTTGATATGGGTCAGGCGCCCGGGGATCACCGGGTACAGCGGTGCTGACGTGGCATTGACCGCCTGCAACTGGCGGGCGAAGGGCTCGCGGTCGTCGGGCAGGATGTTCAGGGCGAAATGGTTGGGCGCGTCCTTGGGCAACTGGGCCTGCCAGGTATCGAGCAGTTCGGCACGCAGCAGTGCCACCAGGCCCATGGCCAGCAGGATCAGGCCGAAGGCCAGGGCCTGGCCGGCAGCGGCCAGCGGATGGCGCAGCAGTTGCCCCAAGCCCAGGCGCCAGGCCAGCGGTGCACCGGCCAGCAAACGCCGCAGGCTGCGCAGGCCGAGCAGGAGCAGGCCGCCCAGCAGCAGGGCAGCGAGCAGCCCACCACCGAGCAGGGCGAAGGTCAGCAACAGGTCCAGGCTCAGCCGCCACATGATCAGGCCCAGGGCCAGCAGGGCGGCGCCGTAGACCAGCCAGCCACTGGGTGGCAGCGGCAGCAGGTCGCGGCGCAGGACCCGCAACGGCGGCACGCGCCCGAGGGCGGCCAAGGGCGGCAGGGCGAATCCGGCGAGGGCCACCAGCCCGGTGCCGATGCCGGCGAGCGCGGGCGCGATGCCGCCAGGTGGCACCACGCTCGGCATCAGCCCCTGCAACAAGCGGAACAGGCCCAGTTGCGCCAGCCAGCCGAGCAGGGCGCCGGCCAGTGCCGCCGCCAGGCCGAGCACTGCCAGTTGCAGGCAATACAGGCCCAGCGCCTGGTGTCGCGACAGCCCCAGGCAACGCAGCAGGGCGCTGGCGTCCAGGCGGCGGCTGGCATAGCGGCTGGCCGACAGGGCCACGGCCACGCCGGCCAGCAGCACCGCCACCAGGCTGGCCATGTTCAGGTAGCGTTCGGCCTTGCCCAGCGCGCCGCCGATCTGCCGATTGCCGTCGCGCGTGTCGAGCAGGCGCTGATGCGCCGCCAGGCCCTTGGCCACCGCCTGGCGATACCGCGCCAGGGCCTCGGGCTCGCCACGCCAGAGGTCGCGGTAGGTGACCCGGCTGCCAGGCTGGATCACACCCGTGGCGTCCAGGTCGGCGAGGTTCATCAATACCCGTGGGGTCAGGCTATAGAAATTGCCGGCGCGGTCCGGTTCGTAGGTCAGCACCCGGCTCATGCGCAGGGTCTTCATGCCCACGTCGATGCTGTCGCCGATCGACAGCCCCAGGGCCGCCAGCAGGCGTGGTTCGACCCAGGCCTCGCCCGGCGCCGGGCCACCGCCGGGGGACTCCTCGGCGTAGGGGGCCGCGGCGCTGCGCAGTTGGCCACGCAAGGGGTAGCTGGCGTCGGCCGCCTTGATGCTCGACAACTGGATCCCCACCTGTGCGCCCACCACGCTGGTGAACTCGACCACCCGGGCGTGGCGCAGGCCAGCGGCCGTGCCGGCGGCGACCTGCGCCTCACTGGCCGGCGAGCTGCCCCGCAGCACCAGGTCGGCCCCGAGGAACTCGCCGGCGCGCAGTTGCATGGCGT
Source organism: Pseudomonas sp. I2 (assembly GCF_040984075.1). Lineage (NCBI taxonomy): Bacteria > Pseudomonadati > Pseudomonadota > Gammaproteobacteria > Pseudomonadales > Pseudomonadaceae > Pseudomonas > Pseudomonas sp. I2. The sequence goes on along the minus strand of NZ_JBCGFQ010000019.1, from coordinate 63,929 downwards.
CGTTCAGGCGCGCGCCGAAATAGCCGATGGCGGTGCTGGCCGCCACTGCCACCAGCAGGGCGAAGAACAGCACCCGCACCTCGCTGGCGCGGGCATCGCGCAGCAACTGGCGCAGGGCCAGGCCGCACAGGCGGGAGAAGGGCAGGCGGCCCATCAGGGCTCCAGGGGCTCGACCAGGCGGCCGGCATCCAGGCGGATCAGGCGGCGGCAGCGCTTGGCCAGGCGTTCGTCATGGGTGACCAGCACCAGGGTGGTGTCGCGCTCCTTGTTCAGCTCGAACAGCAGGTCGCTGATGCGCTCGCCGGTGTGGCTGTCCAGGTTGCCCGTGGGCTCGTCGGCGAACAGCACCGCAGGCTCGGCGGCGAAGGCGCGGGCGATCGCCACCCGCTGCTGCTCGCCCCCGGACAGCTGGCGTGGCGTGTGGCTCAGGCGCTTGCCCAGGCCGACCCGCTCCAGCAGGTCGCGGGCATGTTCGCGGGCGTCGCGACGGCCGTCCAGCTCCAGCGGCAGCATGACGTTCTCCAGGGCATTGAGGCTGTCGAGCAGCTGGAACGACTGGAACACGAAGCCGACGTGCTCGGCCCGTACCCGGGCGCGCTGGTCTTCGTCCAGCGGGCCGAGGTCATGCCCGGCGAGGATGACCTGGCCGGCGCTGGGCCGGTCGAGGCCAGCGAGCAGGCCCAGCAAGGTCGACTTGCCGGAGCCGGAGGCGCCGACGATGGCCAGGCTGTCGCCTTGGTCGAGGGAAAGGGAGAGCGCGTGGAGGATGGTCAGGTCGCCTTCCGCGCTGGGGACCACTTTGCTAAGGTTCTGCGCAACGAGAATGCTGGGGCCCATGGAGAATCCAATGCGAGTGTGGTGGTTGAGTGCCGGTCTGGCCCTGTTTTGCCTGGCCCAGGGCGCGGCGGCGGGAACGCTGCTGGTCGTCGGCGATAGTATCAGCGCCGGTTTTGGCCTGGATAGCCGCCAGGGGTGGGTTGCCCTGTTGCAGCAGCGCCTGGAGGAGGAGGGTTACGACGACCAGGTGGTCAATGCCTCGATCAGCGGCGACACCAGTGCAGGCGGCCAGGCGCGGCTGCCGGCGCTGCTTGCCGAGCACAAGCCGAGCCTGGTGGTGCTGGAGTTGGGGGGCAACGATGGCCTGCGCGGGCAGCCGCCCGAGCAATTGCAACAAAATCTTGCCTCGATGATCGATCGCTCCCGCGACGCGGGGGCGAAGGTGGTGTTGCTGGGAATGCGCCTGCCCCCCAACTACGGGGTGCGCTACACCACGGCCTTCGCCCAGGTCTATGAGCAACTGGCAGCACAGAAGCAGGTGCCGCTGGTGCCGTTTTTCCTCGAGGGCGTCGGTGGGGTGGCGCAGATGATGCAGGCCGACGGCATCCATCCGGCCCAGGGGGCGCAGCAGCGCCTGCTGGAAAATGCCTGGCCGGCGATAAAACCCTTGCTGTGACGCTTTTATCGGGACGGGCTTTCGGCTAATGTTGCGCCCCCCGTTCCGAGAGCCCCCGATGCCGCGCCCCGCCTGGTCCTTGTATGCCTATCAACTGATCGAGCCCGATGAGCAGCTCGACCTGTTCGCCTGCCAGGAGGTTCGCGTTCACCTGGTGGCCCGCCAGCTCGAGCTTGGCGCGCCCGCCGACCGCACCCTGTGCGGCGGCCTGCTGCCGGCCCAGCCGCGCTGGTCGATGGTCGAGCGCAGCATCTACCGCGATGGCCGCCTGTGCCCGCTGTGCCGGGCGATCCTCGACGCCCAGCGGCGTGGCACGCGTCCGGTGTGGCCGGAACTCTGAGCGCCTTTCATCATCTGAAACGCTTGCCCATGGTCGATGCCTCCCGCTTGTATCGGGGTGGGTGTACAATCGACCCTCTTGACCCATCTTTCGAAGGATTTACCGGATGTTGCCGCGCCTTCCCGCCGTCACCCGTAGCCTGTCCATGGCCGCCCTGCTGGTAGCGGGCCCTGCCGTTGCGCTGGAACTGCCGTTGCCACCACCCGGTGAGGACATCGTCGGCCAGGTCCAGGTGATCAAGGCCAAGTACGAGGACACCTTCGCCGACATCGGCACCGCCAATGACCTCGGCTACCTGGAGATGATCGCCGCCAACCCGGGCATCGACCCGTGGCTGCCGGGTGCCGGCAGCGAGATCATCCTGCCGACCCGCTACATCCTGCCGCCGGGCCCGCGCGAGGGGATCGTCATCAACCTGGCCGAGTACCGCATGTACTACTACCCGAAAGGGCAGAACGTGGTGCACACCTACCCGTTGGGCATCGGTCGCGAAGGCTGGGGTTCGCCGATCGCCAACACCAGGATCACCGCCAAGACACCGAACCCGACCTGGACGCCGCCGGCCTCGATCCGCGCCGAGCATGCCGCCGATGGCGACATCCTGCCGGCCGTGGTGCCCGCAGGGCCCGACAACCCGCTGGGGCCGTTCAAGTTCACCCTGGGCGTGCCGGGCTACCTGATCCACGGTTCGAACAAGAAGTTCGGCATTGGCATGCGCACCAGCCACGGCTGCTTCCGCATGTTCAACAACAATGTGCTGGAGTTGTCGAAAATGGTGCCGGTGGGGACATCGGTACGCATCATCAACGAGCCCTACAAGTTCGGTATCAGTGGTGGCAAGGTCTACCTGGAAGCCCACACGCCGTTGGACGACCATGGCGATCCGTCGGTGGTGGACAAGCACACCGCGGTCATCAATGCCCTGCTCAAGCGCGAAGACCTGGCCAACAACCTGCGCATGAACTGGGACATGGTGCGCGATGTGGTGGCCGCTGAAGACGGCATGCCGGTGGAAATCGCCGTGCCGGTCAATGCCGACGTTAGCGCGCCGATGGTGTCGAGCATTCCGCCTGAGTTGCAGTAAGCACGCTCAAGGTGTTTTGAACTAACACGCCATCGAGCTTTGCAGCCTCTCGCGGCACAAGGCCGCTCCCACAGGTGCAGCGCTGACTTACAGAACAGTGCCGTACCTGTGGGAGCGGCCTTGTCGCGAAAGGAGCACGTAGCGGCCCCAGCAGTTTCTTACCGGTCGCTTTTGCCGCGGCAATAAAAAAGCCGACCCACTAGTGGGTCGGCTCCATAACAATCCGTGAGGATTATTACTTGCGGCTGGCTTTGTCCAGCATGCGCAGAGCGCGCTCATTGGCTTCGTCAGCGGTTTGCTGAGCTTTCTGAGCGGCAGCCAGAGCGTCGTCAGCCTTACGGTAGGCTTCGTCAGCACGGGCTTGGGCGCGAGCTGCTGCGTCTTCGGTAGCAGTCAGGCGAGCTTCGGTTTCTTTGGATACGCTGCTGCAACCGGTAGCCAGAACTGCGGCCAGAGCCAGAGCAGAGAATTTCAGAACGTTGTTCATCGTGTTCCCCTTCAAGGACTTTCTATTAAATAGCCATCTCTCGGAAAAGAGAAACTGGCCGGCGTACATAGTACCCATTACTTGTAGTAAGTAAACTGACTGAGCGCAAGAACTGCAAAAAAAATGTTGCCAGCCCTGGCAAGCGACATGGGTTGTAGGGCATTTTTGAAACTCGTGCAGAGGGTTTCGCAAGCGATTGTAGAACAGGAACTTTTTGTTGAACTAAAGGTGACTTTAACGGTCGGCTGGCGTCATAGCCCTGGAACATCCGGCGGCTGTTCCGAGTGCCCGGCACAGGGGGGCAAGGTGGGGCTTGCGTATTTTTACCGGCGGGCACCTTGAGCAATCCCGCTTGTGGCGCCTACTATTTGTAGGGTGCCGCGCCGCAGAACGAACCAGATCGCCCTGCGGTCCAATAGGGCACCGGGTGGCGTAGAGGTTCCTCCGCCGGATAAAATCATCGGTCAAGGTAAGGGTCTGCCGAGAAGACCTGCGAGGAGTAGTGATGAGCGAAGCGCTGACCATCCATCATGACCAGGCCGGTCATCAGTTCGAGACCAACGTGGACGGTCATCGTGCCTACCTGACGTACATGGACCTGGGTAAACAGACGCTGGACATCTACCGCACCTTCGTGCCCAATGCCCTGCGTGGCCGCGGCATTGCCGCCGCCCTGACCGAACGGGCCCTGGAGTATGCCGAGCAGATGGGGTACACGGTCATTCCCTCGTGCTCCTATGTCGAACGCTACATGGAGCGCCAGCAGCGCCAGTCGAGCAAGGTCTGATTTCTGGCGAGCGATCGCCGCACACGAAAACGCCGGGCAATGCCCGGCGTTTTCGTGCCTGCCCTGGCCCTCAGCCGCGCTGGCGCTGGGGCAGGACATCCTTGAGCTTGGCGCGCATGCTGCGCAGGGCCTTCTCGGTGGCGCTCCAGTCGATGCAGGCATCGGTGACGGACACGCCGTACTGCAGGTCGTCCAAGTTCTTCGGAATGGCCTGGCAGCCCCAGTTCAGGTGGCTTTCGACCATCAGGCCGATGATCGACTGGTTGCCCTCGAGGATCTGGTTGGCCACGTTCTCCATGACCAGCGGCTGCAGGGCCGGATCCTTGTTGGAATTGGCGTGGCTGCAATCGACCATGATGTTGGCCTTGATCTTGGCCTTGGCCAGGTCCTGCTCGCACAGGGCGACGCTGACCGAGTCGTAGTTCGGCTTGCCGTTGCCGCCGCGCAGCACCACGTGACCGTAGGCGTTGCCCTTGGTGGTGACGATGGACACGCCGCCTTCCTGGTTGATGCCGAGGAAGCGGTGGGGCTTGGAGACCGACTGCAGGGCATTGATGGCGACGGTCAGGCCACCGTCGGTGCCGTTCTTGAAGCCCACCGCCGAGGACAGGCCGGAAGCCATTTCCCGGTGGGTCTGGGATTCGGTGGTACGGGCGCCGATGGCCGACCAACTGATCAGGTCCTGCAGGTATTGCGGGGAGATCGGGTCGAGCGCCTCGGTGGCGGTCGGCAGGCCCATCTCGGCCAGGTCCAGCAGCAGCTTGCGGCCGATGTGCAGGCCATCCTGGATCTTGAACGAGTCGTCCAGGTATGGGTCGTTGATCAGGCCTTTCCAGCCGACGGTGGTGCGCGGCTTCTCGAAGTACACGCGCATCACCAGGTACAGGGTGTCGGACACTTCTTCGGCCAGGGCCTTGAGGCGCTCGGCATATTCGTGGGCGGCCTTGATGTCGTGGATGGAGCAGGGGCCGACCACGACGAACAGGCGATGGTCCTTGCCGTCGAGGATATTGCGCACCACTTCGCGGCCGGCAGTCACGGTCTGCAGGGCCTTGGCGCTCAGGGGGAGTTCCTTCTTGAGCTGATCGGGGGTGATCAAGGTCTCGTTGGAAGCAACGTTAAGGTCGTCGATCGGTAAATCAGCCATCGTGTTACTCGTCAGGTCACGGGTGCCGGCCGCCAGCAATCCCCGTGCGGCCCAGCAGCAAGATTGTTCGCAACGGGGAGCCGAACCTTAGCGCGTTACAGGGGGCTCGACAATGGGCTGGCCCCCGTCGGCGCGGGGTTTTTACCGGATGGCTGGTTTTTTCCGCCTCAGGTGGCGTGCAGGTTCGCCTCGGAGAAGGCTTCGGCGTGCAGGCCGACCCATTGTGCGGCCAACGCCTGGGCAGCATTGCTGTCGAGGTCGGGCTGCTGATGTTGCAGGCAGTAGTGGCGAATCTGGCAGACCTGCTCGCCCATGCGAGCGCCGAACAGTGCCTGGGCATCGGTGAAGGCAATGCCCACCCGGTAGCCTTCGTCGAGTTTCTGACACCAGGCGATATAACCAGGATAGCGGGCCTCGCTGCCCAGGGAGGGAATTGCGACTTCCACCGCCATGCCGCGCCGGTAGGCGCGCAACTGCTTGCAAGCGATGCCGCCCAGGCCCAGTGTATGCAGGTGGCGGCGGAACAGGCTGGGGAATGGACGCAGGGTCAATTCGACCGGAATGTCTTCGGGATGAGGCAGGTATCCACACATGGCCGACTCCGTGCCGGTTATTTGACCTTCTTCGCTCCAGTATAGTGAAAGATCGAAAACCGGCTGATTTACGTGTAAAAAAACCGGACGACGAGCATAGGTATTTTCGACAAGGGGCAGGGTGAGCATGCGCAATGCACGGATCGGCATCATCGGCAGTGGTGCCATTGGCGGCTTCTATGGGGTGATGCTGGCACGCGCCGGCTTCGATGTGCATTTTCTGTTGCGCAGCGAGTATGCCGCCGTACGCGACCAGGGCCTGGTGGTGGAGAGTGCGGTGCACGGCCAGGTGCGGATGAAGGTGCAGGCTTATGCCGCGGCTGCCGACCTGCCACCGTGCGACTGGCTGCTGGTGGGCGCCAAGGCCACCAGCAATGCCGAACTGGCACCGCTGATCGTCCAGGCCGCGGCGCCGGGCGCCAAGGTGGTCTTGCTGCAGAACGGCCTGGGCGTGGAAGCGCAGTTGCGCCCGGACTTGCGCTCGGACATGCACCTGTTGGGCGGGTTGTGCTTCATTTGCGTCAATCGCCAGGCGCCTGGAGTGATTCGCCACCAGGCGCTGGGCGCGGTCAACCTGGGGTATCACAGCGGCCCGGCCGAGGACGCGGGGGCGGCCATTGTCGCCGAGGGCGCCGCTTTGTTCCAGGCGGCCGGTATCGACTCCCAGGCCATGGATGACCTCGACCTGGCGCGCTGGCAGAAACTGGTATGGAACGTACCCTACAACGGCCTTTCGGTGCTCCTGCAGGCCAGTACGACCCCACTGATGAGCGACCCGCACAGCCGTGAGCTGATCCAGGCGCTGATGGCCGAGGTGGTGCAGGGCGCGCAGGCCTGTGGTCATGTGCTGGCGCAAGGGTATGCCGAGCACTTGTTGCGCATCACCGAGCAGATGCCCGACTACTGGCCGAGCATGTACCACGACCATGCCCTGGGGCGTGCGCTGGAGTTGCAGGCGATCTATGCCGAGCCGCTGGCCCGGGCGCGAGCGGCCGGATGCCAGCTGCCGCGCATGGAGATGCTGTACCAGGCACTGACCTTCCTCGACCGGCGCAATCGCCCGGCCTGAAGGGCGCGGCGGCAGCGCGCCGGACGGCACGGCGGCCGTTCGCGGCGCTGCTAAGCTGAACCTTGCTCTGCCTTAGCGGCAGTCGAGGAGGTCGAATGATCCATTCCATGCTGTATGCCACCGACCTCGGTGTATACGCGCCCTTCGTCATGCAACACGCCCTGGCCCTGGCGCGCACCTTCAATGCAGAGCTGTACGTAATTCATGCGGTGGAGCCCATGGGGCAGTTCGCCGAATCCTTGCTGCAGAGCTACCTCGACGAACAGACCCTGGACGAACTGCACAGCCAGGGCGTCAACACGGTGCTGGCCAATATCGAGCAGCGGGTACTGGAGAACTTTCGCGACGAACTGGGCGAGGAGGCCGACCTGGCCGTGATCCGGGCGGTCAGGGTGCGCCAGGGCGACCCGGCTCAGGTCATTCTCGAGCAGGCCCAGCGCCTGAGTGTCGACCTGCTGATCTTCGGCAGCCACAGCCAGGGGGCAGGGGTGGACGTGCCGATCGGCCGTACCGCGGTGCGGCTGTTGCAGCTGTCGCCGGTGCCGGTCTACATGGTGCCGTTGGCCCAACATTTGGGGCGTAGGAAAGCGTGAGGCTGGCAGTAAGTCATTTCCGGGCATGTAACAAAATAGTTCTAGATTTATTTCCAGAACCACTAATATAGTTATATCTCGTCGCTGCCAGCTGCCGGTGACCTACCGCTGATCCGAGGGATACCTATGAAGCTTCAACAACTGCGCTACATCTGGGAAGTGGCGCACCATGACCTCAACGTCTCCGCGACAGCGCAGAGCCTCTACACCTCCCAACCCGGGATCAGCAAGCAGATCCGCCTGCTCGAGGACGAACTGGGTGTCGAGGTCTTCGCCCGCAGTGGCAAGCACCTGACCCGCGTCACCCCTGCAGGCGAGCGCATCATCAATACCGCTGGCGAGATCCTGCGCAAGGTCGAGAGCATCAAGCAGATCGCCCAGGAATTCTCCAACGAGAAGAAGGGCACCCTGTCGATCGCCACCACCCACACCCAGGCGCGCTATGCGCTGCCACCGGTGATCAGCAGCTTCATCAAGCAGTACCCGGAAGTCGCCCTGCACATGCACCAGGGCTCGCCCATGCAGATCGCCGAGATGGCCGCCGACGGCACCGTCGATTTCGCCATCGCCACCGAGGCGCTGGAGCTGTTCGGCGACCTGATCATGATGCCGTGCTACAAGTGGAACCGCTGCGTGGTCGTGCCCCAGGGCCACCCGCTGACCAAGCTGCCGAAGCTGACCCTCGAAGCGGTCGCCGAGTATCCGATCGTCACCTATGTATTCGGTTTCACTGGCCGTTCCAAGCTGGACGAGGCCTTCAATCATCGCGGCCTGACGCCGAAAGTAGTGTTCACCGCCGCCGACGCCGACGTGATCAAGACCTATGTGCGCCTGGGGTTGGGCGTGGGCATCGTGGCCAAGATGGCGGTCGATCCCAAGCTCGACAGCGACCTGGTGTGCCTGGATGCCAGCGAACTGTTCGAAGCCAGCATCACCAAGATCGGCTTCCGTCGTGGCACCTTCCTGCGCGGCTTCATGTGCGATTTCATCGAGAAGTTCGCCCCGCACCTGACCCGCGAAGTGATGGCCAAGGCCATCCAGTGCCATAACAAGCAGGAGCTCGAGGAGCTGTTCGCGGGCGTCGAGTTGCCGGTGCACTGACAACAGCGGCAAGCTACAAGAGAAAAGCAGCCTGTGCCCTAATGCTGTTCACTTAAGTCTGATGTTGCATCGATTGGGGCTGCAAGGCAGCCCCAATGGCTTAAGTGAACGGCATTAGCCTGTGCCCGGTCTGCTTTTCTTGTGGCTTGAAGCTGGGCCCGCTTCAGGCCTTGCTGATCAGGTTGCCCGCGTGCAGGCCGCATTCCTTCTGGGTCGACTCTTCCCACCACCAGCGGCCTTCGCGCTCGTGCTGGTTGGGTAGTACAGGACGGGTGCAGGGTTCGCAGCCGATGCTGATGAAGCCGCGCTCGTGCAGGCTGTTGTAGGGCAGCTCGAGCATGCGGATGTAACCCCAGACTTCCTCGCTGGTCATCTGCGCCAGCGGATTGAACTTGTACAGGGTACGTTCAGGGGTGGAGAACGCCGTGTCGATCTCCAGCGCGGCCACCTGGCTGCGGGTGCCCGGGCTCTGGTCGCGGCGCTGGCCGGTGGCCCAGGCGCGCACGGTGGCCAGCTTGCGGCGCAGCGGCTCGATCTTGCGGATGCCGCAGCACTCGCCATGGCCATCCTTGTAGAAACTGAACAGGCCCTTTTCCTTGACGAACGGCTCGAGCTTGGCATGATCCGGGCTGAGGATCTCGATCGGCAGGTTGTACTGTTCGCGGACCTGGTCGATGAAGCGATAGGTTTCCGGGTGCAGGCGGCCGGTGTCGAGGCTGAATACCTTGACCTGCTTGTTCAGCTTCCAGGCCATGTCCACCAGTACCACGTCCTCGGCACCGCTGAAGGAAATCCACAAGTCGTCGCCGAAGTGCTCGAAGGCGAGCTTGAGGATGTCCTGTGGGGACTTGCTGGCATAGGTCGCGGCGAGGGTGGCGACGTCGAAGGGTTGGCTCATCAGGCGGTTTCCATCGTGTGTATGGCGCTGTGCGCTCGTAATAGGGCGATGGTAACAAAAAATGGCGGGGTAGACGCCCTGCGATGGTGAGTGGATGCCAGGGTGTCGCCTGTGTAGGTCAATCAAGATGCTCGGCTGCCATCTCGGGGCGCAAGGCAGCCCTGGGGCTTGCCCGCGTAAAGGGCGGCGCCAGTCACAAGCCTTGCAGCGTCTGCATCAATACCCGCACCTTGGCGATGGACTCCTCGTATTCGGCCTGCCAGTCGGAGTCGGCCACCACTGCGCCGCCTCCCCAGCAACTGACCTGGCCATCCTTGACCAACAGGCTGCGGATGGCGATGGAGCTGTCCATTTCGCCGCGTACATCCACATACAGCAGCGAGCCGCAATACAGCGCCCGGCGCGCTGGCTCCAGTTCGTCGATGATCTGCATGGCGCGGATCTTCGGAGCGCCGGTGATCGAGCCACCGGGGAAGCTGTCGCCGATCAGGTCCAGCGCGTCCTTGCCGCTGGCCAGGCGCCCGGTGATGCTGCTGACCAGGTGATGGACGTTGGGGTAGCTCTCCAGGCTGAACAGCTCAGGTACCTTGACCGAGCCGATCTCGCAGGTACGCCCCAGGTCGTTGCGCAGCAGGTCGACGATCATCAGGTTTTCCGAGCGGTCCTTGGGGCTCTCCTGTAGCTCGGCGGCGTTGCGGGCATCTTCCTGCGGGTCGCTGGAGCGGGGGCGGGTGCCCTTGATCGGGCGGGTTTCCACCTGGCCCTGGCTGACCTGGATGAAGCGCTCCGGTGAGAAGCTCAGCAGGGCACTGCCGTCGGCCAACTGCTGGTAGCCGGAGAAGGGCGTCGGGCAGGCCTTGCGCAGAGCCTGGTAGGCCCGCCACGGGTCGCCCTGGCAGGGCGCGCGGAAGCGTTGGGTCAGGTTGATCTGGTAGCAGTCACCGGCCTGGATGTACTGCTGGACCTTGTCGAAGGCTGCCCGGTATTGCTCGGGCTGCAGGTCGCCGCGCATGGGGGCGAGCAGTTGGAAGTCACCGGGCTCACAGGCTTCGGGCATTTCGAACAGGTGGACCAGGCGCTCCCGCTCGCGGGCGTCCAGGCTTGGGTGGAAGACCAGTTGGCTGGTGCGTAGCCGATGGTCGCTGACCAGGGCCCAGGCATACAGGCCGAGTTGTGCATCGGGCAGGCCGAGATCGTCCCGCGCCAGGCTCGGCAGGTGCTCCAGGCGCCGGCCGAAGTCGTAGCTCAGGTAGCCGATCAGGCCGCCGGCGAAGGGCAGTTCGATGCCTTCGGGCAGTGTCGCTCGGCCCAACTGCGTCAGGGCGTTGCGCAGGCGTTGCAGGTAGGCCCGACCTTCTTCCCCGGCTTGAGCCTGCAGGTGTTGCAGCGGCCAGGCGCTGAGCAGGTCGAAGCGGCCGCGCTCGGCACCTGGGCGGGCGCTGTCGAGCAGGATTGCCCCGGCGGCCTGGCGCAGGCGGGCGAAGTAGGTGGCCGGGTCGGGCTGGTAGGGCAGGGCGTGGAGCGTACAGGTCGGCATGCGAGTGGGTGGCGATGACAAAGCGAGGAGGGCGATTGTAGTCGCCTGGGGGAGGGGCGGCCAGCTCTGGCTGCGACAGCTATTCGGCTTCCATTTAGAGCGAGCGCTTTCGTGATCGTCGCGCTAGCCTCTCGCGTTGACAAATGACTGGGGCCGCTTCGCGGCCCCGATACGGCGGATCACTGCGGATGAACGTGCCCGAACAACCCCTGGGACACACGCACCCGCTGCTCGGCATCTTCCGTGACGCCGTCCTTGGCCAGCGCCTCCAGGTGCGCCTCGATGGCATGGGTGCGCTGGGTCAGGCCGCAGTCGTTGGCGATCTGGATGTTCAGGCCCGGGCGGGCGTTGAGCTCGAGGATCAACGGGCCCTTGTCCTGGTCCAGGACCATGTCCACCCCGATATAGCCCAGGCCACACAGCTCGTAGCAGTTGGCCGCGAGCTTCATGAAGCCGTCCCAGTTCGGCAACTGCACGCCATCCACCGCGTTGGTGGTGTCCGGGTGCTTGCTGATGATCTTGTTCAGCCAGGTGCCGCGCAGGGTGACACCGGTGGCCAGGTCCACGCCCACGCCGATGGCGCCTTGGTGCAGGTTGGCCTTGCCGCCCGACTGACGGGTCGGCAGGCGCAGCATGGCCATCACCGGGTAGCCCATCAGCACGATGATGCGGATGTCCGGCACGCCTTCGTAGCTGATGCTCTTGAAGATCTGGTCCGGGGTCACCCGGTACTCGATCAGCGCGCGGTCGCGATGCCCACCGAGCGAATACAGGCCGGTGAGGATGCTGGAGATCTGGTGCTCGATCTCGCCGTGGCTGATGATCTTGCCCGACACCGTGCGATAGCGGTCCTCGAAGCGGTCGGCGATGACCATGATGCCGTCACCGCCGGCGCCCTGGGCCGGCTTGATGACGAAATCGTTGCGCCCGCCGATGATCTGGTCGAGCTTTTCGATCTGCTTCTCGGTCTCGATGATGCCGTACATCTCCGGCACATGGATGCCAGCCTCGAGCGCACGCTCCTTGGTGATGATCTTGTCGTCGACGATCGGGTACAGGTGGCGCTTGTTGTACTTCAGGACGTAGTCCGCGTTGCGCCGGTTGATACCCATGATGCCCCGGGCCTCCAGGGCTTTCCAGGTCTTGATCAGTCCGAACATCAGGCGTCAGCCTTCACGAAAGCCTTGAAGCGAACGAGCTCGGTCAGGCGGTAGCCGCGGTAACGGCCCATCGCCAGCATGAAGCCCACCAGAACCAGCAGTACGGCCGGGAAGGTGAAGACGAAGTACACCAGCTCCGGCACCATCATCAGCAGGTGCGCCAGGGAGGCGGCGAACAGGGTGCCGATGGCCACCTTCATGGCATGGCCGCCGCCACGTTCCTCCCAGGTGATCGACAGGCGCTCGATGGTCATGGTCAGGATCACCATCGGGAACAGTGCCACCGACAGGCCGCGCTCCAGGCCCAGCTTGTGGCTGAACAGGCTGATGGCGGCGATCAGCACCACGACGAAGGTCAGCACCACCGACAGGCGCGGCAGCATCTGCAGCTTCAGGTGCTCGAGGTAGGAACGTAGCGACAGGCCCAGGGCGGTGATCACCGTGAACAGGATGATGCCGAAGCCCAACTGGGTCTCGCGGAAGGCCAGGGCGATCAGCACCGGGGTGAAGGTACCCAGGGTCTGGATGCCGATCAGGTTGCGCAGCACCAGGATCACCAGCACGCCGATCGGGATCATCACCATGATCATGAAGGTCTGCTGGGTCTGCAGCGGCAGGCCGTACAGGGAATACTCGAGGAAGTCGGCGTCGGTGTTCTCGTCGGTCAGCTTGGCCAGGCGGATGGCGTTCATCTCGCTGTTGTTCATGCTGAAGGTGACGTTGGCCTTGCGGCCGCCATCGACGGTGACCAGGTTCTCGTCGCCGACCCACCACAGCAGGCGGTCGTTGGGCAGGCCCTGCTCGCCGGTGTCGGGGTTGAAGTACAGCCAGTCGTTGCCGTTGAAGCTGCGCAGCCACAGCTCGGGGCTTTGCGGGGTATCGGCGACCAGGCGGATGGTGTGCACCTTCTCCATCGGCACGTGGGCGATCGACAGCAGCAGGTCGATGACCTTGGCCTTGTTCAGGGCCGAGGTATCGCCGCCCAGCAGCAGCTTGACGTTGTCGTCGTTGAGGTTGTTGACCCGCTTGATGGTCTCGCTGACGAAGGTCTCGACGTCGGCCGAGTGCTGGCGGATCGGCGCCATCAACGCCTCGGCGGCGATCTTCTCGGGGCCCTCGACGGCCAGGCTGTCACGGAAGGTCGGGCCCTTGACCGTGGTCTTCTCGTTGCTGTAGCGCTTGGTCAGCACCAGGCGGTAGTAGAGGGTCTGGTTGCCGCTGGCGCGGCGCGCCGACCAGGTCACCTTGCGGTTGCCGTCGACACGGTTGACGCTCACCCCGTAGTTGTTGGAGATGAAGCTCTCGTTGAGGCTGACGTAGTCGCGGTTCAGCGGCGGCACGAACATCTGAACCTTGACCGGGTCCTTGGGGTTGGCGATGAACTCGACCTTGGCGTCGATGTTCCACAAATCGTCGGTCTCGTCCTCGGTGACCGGGATGCCGAGAATGAAGATCTGGTAGGCCGTGACCAGCACGCCCAGGAGCACCAGGACGGTGATCAGGACTTTCAGGTGGAGGGTAAGAGAGCGCATCGGGATTACTCTGCTTTGGGAGCTTCGGTGGCACAGGCAGGTTTGCCGGCCGCGTATTTAAGGCTTGGGTCGACCAGCGCGTCGAAGTGCTTGAGCGCCTCGGAGCCGATCAGCAGCGGGAACTGGAAGGCGCTGCGGTCGGTGAGGTTGACTTCGATGGTGCGCTGCGCGCGGCCCATGCAGATGTTCAGTTCGATGACCGGGCGGGCCGTGTAGGCCTTGCCTTCGTCGGGATTGTAGTCGCCGGCGCGCCGCTTGATCTTGCTGACCCGCGCCAGCGGGCGCTCGATCGGGTGCGAGTGGGCGGCATCGATGGCCAGGTAGAAGCGTACCCAGCTTTCGCCATCGCGCTTGAAGCGCTTGATGTCGCGGGCACTGAGGGAGGCGGTCTTGGCGCCGGTGTCGAGCTTGGCCGCCACTTCCAGGTCGAGGTCGGAAAGACGGGCATATTCGTTCAGGCCATACACGGTCTTTTCCGCCGCCGGGACGTGGGCCGGCAGCAGGGCGAGGCAGAACAGCAGTGAAACGGGTGTGAGTCTCATAAATCCTGGCGCGGTGCTGTGCGGGGTTCGGGGCAAGGCGACTGGCAAGTACTGCGCAAGCATCCTCGTTCATCTGTCAACAGCATGAAACGATGACAGGCACACTATATCCATCCTCCCTTGGGAAGCGCGGCATTCTATCACGCCAACGTCTCGACGCCAGCGCGCCGCGTTCTGACAGCATTTGCAGCCGTTAAGTTCGTTCTTAGACGATTGTCGACAATGTTGATTTTGTCTTTGACGTGCCACCCATGTTTAGCTAGCTTTTGCGCTATTGAAACGTAAGGTGTCGACAATATGCTAGGTGCAACCCAGGCTTCCCTGACCCTTCCGGATGAAACGGAAACCCTCTCGGAGAACGTTTTCCGACGCATCCAGGCAGCGATCGTCAAGGGCGAGATCGCGCCGGGCAGCAAGATCTCCGAGCCTGAGCTGGCGCGTACCTATGGCATCAGCCGCGGCCCGCTGCGCGAGGCCATCCACCGCCTGGAGGGGCAGCGCCTGCTGGTGCGCGTGCCCCATGTCGGCGCCCGGGTGGTGTCGCTCAGCCACGCCGAGCTGATCGAGCTGTACGAGATCCGCGAGTCCCTCGAAGGCATGGCCTGCCGCCTGGCCGCCGAGCGCATGAGCCAGGCCGAGATCGACGAACTGCGCCGGGTGCTCGACACCCACGAGCGCGACGCCACCTTCCAGGCCGGCCTTGGCTACTACCAGCAGGAAGGCGACTTCGACTTCCATTACCGGATCATCCAGGGCAGCGGCAACCAGACCCTGGTCAAGATGCTCTGCGGCGAGCTGTACCAGCTGGTGCGCATGTACCGCATCCAGTTCTCCGCCACGCCCAACCGCCCGCACCAGGCCTTCGCCGAGCACCATCGCATCCTCGATGCCATCGAAGGCCGCGACGGCGAACTGGCCGAACTCCTGATGCGCCGGCACATCGGCGCATCCAAGCGCAACATCGAGCGTCACTACCAAGGCGCCGACAACAATAGCCCACGAGGTGAGTCATGACTTTGAAGAGCACGCCCGGCCAGCGTTTCCGTGACGCGGTCGCTGCCGAACATCCGTTGCAGGTGGTCGGGACCATCAATGCCAACCACGCCCTGCTGGCCAAGCGCGCCGGCTTCAAGGCCATCTACCTGTCCGGCGGCGGTGTCGCCGCCGGCTCCCTGGGCCTGCCGGACCTGGGCATCAGCGGCCTGGACGACGTGCTGACCGACGTGCGCCGCATCACCGATGTCTGCGACCTGCCGCTGCTGGTGGATGTCGATACCGGCTTCGGCGCCTCGGCCTTCAACGTGGCCCGCACCGTGCGTTCGATGATCAAGTTCGGCGCCGCCGCCCTGCACATCGAGGACCAGGTCGGCGCCAAGCGCTGCGGCCACCGGCCGAACAAGGAGATCGTCTCCCAGCAGGAGATGGTCGACCGCATCAAGGCCGCGGTGGACGCCCGCACCGACGACAGTTTCGTGATCATGGCGCGTACCGACGCCCTGGCCGTGGAAGGCCTGAACGCCGCCCTGGACCGCGCCGCCGCCTGCATCGAGGCCGGTGCCGACATGATCTTCCCGGAAGCGATCACTGAACTGTCGATGTACAAGACCTTCGCCGACCGGGTGAAGGCGCCGATCCTGGCCAACATCACCGAGTTCGGTGCCACGCCGCTGTACACCACCGAGGAACTGGCGTCGGTCGATGTCTCCCTGGTGCTGTACCCACTGTCGGCGTTCCGTGCCATGAACAAGGCCGCCGAGAACGTCTACACCGCGCTGCGCCGCGACGGCACGCAGAAGAACGTCATCGACACCATGCAGACGCGCATGGAGCTCTACGATGCCATCGGCTACCACGCCTTCGAGCAGAGCCTCGATGCGTTGTTCGCCCAGAAGAAAGCCTGAGCCAGCGCCGTCGCTGGTCGGCCAGCCTCCACAGGGCGCGCAAGTTGCAAAGGGTGCGCTGTACTTGTGGACGCCGGCTTGCCGGCGATGGGGCGGTACAGATACGTCGGATTAGCCTGTAAGACTTCACATAACAAGTTCAAGAAAGGAGAACACACCATGGCCGAAGCAAAAGTACTCAGTGGCGCAGGCCTGCGTGGCCAGGTGGCCGGGCAGACCGCCTTGTCGACCGTCGGCCAGGCCGGTGCCGGCCTGACCTACCGTGGTTACGATGTGCGTGACCTGGCGGCCGCTGCCGAATTCGAGGAAGTCGCCTACCTGCTGCTGTACGGCGAACTGCCGAGCAAGGCGGAACTTGCCGACTACAAGCGCAAGCTCAAGGGGCTGCGCGACTTGCCGCAAACCCTCAAGGAAGTGCTCGAGCGTATCCCGCGCGACGCCCACCCGATGGACGTGATGCGTACCGGCTGCTCGGTACTGGGTACCCTGGAACCGGAACTGACCTTCGAAGCCCAGCGCGAGAAGACCGATCGCCTGCTGGCGGTGTTCCCGGCGATCATGTGCTACTGGTACCGCTTCTCCCACCATGGCGTGCGCATCGACTGCACCAGCGACGAGGACACCCTTGGCGGTCACTTCCTGCACCTGCTGCACGGCAAGCAGCCGAGCCCGCTGCACGTCAAGGTGATGAACGTCTCGCTGATCCTCTACGCCGAGCACGAGTTCAACGCCTCGACCTTCACCGCCCGGGTCTGCGCCTCGACCCTGTCGGACCTGTACTCCTGCGTCACCGCCGCCATCGGCACGCTACGCGGCCCGCTGCACGGGGGCGCCAACGAAGCGGCGATGGAACTGATCGAGCGCTTCCAGAGCCCGCAGGAGGCGGTCGCCGAGCTGCTCAAGATGCTCGAGCGCAAGGACAAGATCATGGGCTTCGGCCATGCCATCTACAAGGAGTCCGACCCGCGTAACGAGGTGATCAAGGGCTGGTCCCGGCAGCTTGCCGACGAGGTGGGCGACAAGGTGCTGTACCCGGTCTCCGAAGCCATCGACAAGACCATGTGGGAGCAGAAGCGCCTGTTCCCCAACGCCGACTTCTACCATGCCTCGGCGTACCACTTCATGGGCATCCCGACCAAGCTGTTCACCCCGATCTTCGTCTGCTCGCGCCTGACCGGCTGGGCGGCGCACGTCTTCGAGCAACGCGCCAACAACCGCATCATCCGCCCAAGCGCCGAGTACATCGGTGTCGAACAGCGCCAGTTCGTGCCGATCGAGCAGCGCTGAATAGAAATAGAGAGGCAACCCGTTTCCCCTGTGGAAGCGGGCTTGCCCGCGAATGCGCCCGACCGGCCTACCCATGTGCGCCTGCTGACGCATTCGCGGGCAAGCCCGCTCCCACAGGGACGGTGGAGCCTTCCGAATCCTGTGACCGAGCCTGAATGATGAACACTGCATACCGCAAAGCCCTGCCAGGCACCGACCTGGACTACTTCGACGCCCGCGCGGCGGTCGAGGCGATCAAGCCCGGCGCCTACGATGGCCTGCCTTACACCTCCCGCGTGCTCGCCGAGAACCTGGTGCGCCGCTGCGACCCGGCGACCCTCAACGCCTCCCTGGAGCAGTTGATCGAGCGCAAGCGCGACCTCGACTTCCCCTGGTTCCCGGCGCGGGTGGTGTGCCATGACATCCTCGGCCAGACCGCCCTGGTCGACCTGGCTGGCCTGCGTGACGCCATTGCCGACAAAGGCGGTGACCCGGCCCAGGTCAACCCGGTGGTGCCGGTGCAACTGATCGTCGACCACTCGCTGGCGGTGGAGTGTGGTGGTTTCGATCCGCAGGCGTTCGAGAAGAACCGCGCCATCGAGGACCGTCGCAACGAAGACCGTTTCCATTTCATCAACTGGACCAAGAAGGCGTTCAAGAACGTCGACGTGATCCAGCCAGGCAACGGCATCATGCACCAGATCAACCTGGAGAAGATGTCGCCGGTGATCCACAACGACCGCGGCGTGGCCTACCCGGACACCTGTGTCGGCACCGACAGCCACACCCCGCACGTCGATGCCTTGGGCGTGATCGCCATCGGCGTCGGTGGCCTGGAGGCCGAGAACGTCATGCTCGGCCGGGCCTCCTGGATGCGCCTGCCAGAGATCGTCGGCGTCGAGCTGAGCGGCCGGCTCGCGCCGAACATCACCGCCACCGACCTGGTGCTGGCCCTGACCGAATTCCTGCGCAAGCAGAAAGTGGTCGGCGCCTACCTCGAGTTCCATGGCGAAGGCGCCCGTGCCCTGACCCTGGGCGACCGCGCCACCATCTCCAACATGGCCCCGGAGTACGGCGCCACCGCGGCGATGTTCGCCATCGACCAACAGACCATCGATTACCTGCGGCTGACCGGCCGCGAAGACCAGCAGGTCAAGCTGGTGGAAACCTACGCCAAGGCCGCCGGCCTGTGGGCCGACAACCTGGCCAAGGCCGAGTACGAGCGGGTGCTGCGCTTCGATCTGTCCAGCGTGGTGCGCAACATGGCCGGCCCGTCCAACCCGCACGCCCGTGTCGCCACCGCCGACCTGGCCGCCAAGGGCATCGCTGGCGCCTGGGAAGAGGTACCGGGGCAGATGCCCGACGGCGCGGTGATCATCGCCGCCATCACCAGTTGCACCAACACCAGCAACCCGCGCAACGTGATCGCCGCAGGCCTCCTGGCGCGCAATGCCAACAAGCTCGGCCTGGCGCGCAAGCCCTGGGTGAAGTCCTCCCTGGCTCCCGGCTCCAAGGCCGTGCAGCTGTACCTGCAGGAAGCGGGGCTGGAGCAGGAGCTCGAGCAACTGGGCTTTGGCATCGTCGCCTTCGCCTGCACCACCTGCAACGGCATGTCCGGCGCCCTGGACCCGAAGATCCAGCAGGAGATCATCGACCGCGACCTGTACGCCACCGCGGTGCTGTCGGGCAACCGTAACTTCGACGGGCGCATCCACCCGTACGCCAAGCAGGCGTTCCTCGCCTCGCCACCTCTGGTGGTGGCCTACGCCATCGCCGGCACCATCCGCTTCGACATCGAGAAGGACGTGCTGGGCGTGGTCGATGGCCGGGAGATCCGCCTCAAGGACATCTGGCCGAGCGACGAGGAAATCGACGCCGTGGTGCGTGCCGCGGTCAAGCCAGAGCAGTTCCGCCAGGTGTACATCCCGATGTTCGCCATCGAGCAGGACAAGGGGCCGAAGGTCGCGCCGCTGTATCAATGGCGGCCGATGAGCACCTACATCCGTCGCCCGCCGTACTGGGAAGGTGCCCTGGCCGGCGAGCGCAGCCTGCGTGGCATGCGCCCGCTGGCGGTGCTGCCGGACAACATCACCACCGACCACCTGTCGCCGTCCAACGCCATCCTGGCCAACAGTGCCGCGGGCGAGTACCTGGCGAAGATGGGCCTGCCGGAAGAGGACTTCAACTCCTACGCGACGCACCGTGGCGACCACCTGACCGCACAACGCGCCACCTTCGCCAACCCCAAGCTGTTCAACGAGATGGTGCGCAACGAGGATGGCAGCGTGAAGCAGGGCTCGCTGGCGCGCATCGAGCCGGAGGGCAAGGTGACCCGCATGTGGGAGGCGATCGAGACCTACATGGAGCGCAAGCAGCCGCTGATCATCGTCGCCGGTGCCGACTACGGCCAGGGCTCGTCCCGCGACTGGGCGGCCAAGGGCGTGCGCCTGGCGGGCGTGGAGGCGATCGTCGCCGAAGGCTTCGAGCGCATCCACCGCACCAACCTGGTGGGCATGGGCGTGTTGCCGCTGGAGTTCCAGCCAGGCACCAACCGCAAGACCCTGGACCTCGATGGCAGCGAGACCTACGACGTGCTCGGCGAGCGCACGCCGCGGGCGACCCTGACCCTGGTGGTGACCCGGCGCAATGGCGAGCGGGTCGAGGTGCCGGTGACCTGCCGCCTGGATACCGCCGAGGAAGTGTCGATCTACGAGGCCGGCGGGGTGTTGCAGCGCTTCGCCCAGGACTTCCTGGAAGCGACCGCCTGAGTGAAGCGGGCCGCTCCTGCCGGGGCGGCCTTGCGTCGCGAAAGGGCTGCGCAGCAGCCCCAGGTTTTCGCCGGAACGAAACAATCAGGACAGCACAGCAATGGCACATGTACCCCAGATCAGAATCCCCGCCACCTATATCCGTGGCGGCACCAGCAAGGGCGTGTTCTTCCGCCTGCAGGACCTGCCCGAGCGCGCCCAGGTCGCGGGCCCTGCCCGTGATGCGCTGCTGCTGCGGGTGATCGGTAGCCCCGATCCCTATGGCAAGCAGATCGATGGCATGGGCGGCGCCACCTCCAGCACCAGCAAGACGGTGATCCTCGCGCGCAGCACCCGCCCGGACCATGATGTCGACTACCTGTTCGGTCAGGTCGCCATCGACAAGGCCTTCGTCGACTGGAGCGGCAACTGCGGCAACCTCTCCGCCGCGGTCGGCGCCTTCGCCATCAGCGGCGGCCTGGTGGACCCTGCGCGCATTCCGCGCAACGGCACCGCCACCGTGCGCATCTGGCAGGCCAACATCGGCAAGACCATCATCGCCCATGTGCCGATCAGCGAAGGCGAGGTGCAGGAGACCGGCGACTTCGAGCTCGACGGCGTGACCTTCCCGGCGGCCGAAGTGCAACTGGAGTTCCTCGATCCGGCCGCCGACGAAGACGGCGACGGGGGCGCCATGTTCCCCACCGGCAACCTGGTGGACGACCTGGAGGTCCCCGGTGTCGGGACCCTCAAGGCGACCCTGATCAATGCCGGCATCCCGACCATCTTCGTCAATGCCGCCGAGATCGGCTACAGCGGCACGGAGCTGCAGGATGCGATCAATGGCGACCCCGAGGCGCTGGCCCGGTTCGAGGCCATCCGTGCCCATGGCGCGGTGCGCATGGGGTTGATCGAGCACGTCGACGAAGCCGCCGGGCGCCAGCACACGCCGAAGGTCGCCTTCGTCGCGCCGCCGACCTCGTATACCGCGTCCAGCGGCAAGGTGGTCGAGAGCGTAGACATCGACCTGTTGGTGCGCGCGCTGTCCATGGGCAAGCTGCACCACGCCATGATGGGCACCGCGGCAGTCGCCATCGGCACGGCCGCGGCCGTACCCGGCACCCTGGTGAACCTCGCCGCCGGCGGGGGCGAGCGCAGCGCCGTGCGTTTCGGCCACCCCTCTGGCACCTTGCGGGTCGGTGCCCAGGCGCGCAAGGTGGACGGTGAGTGGACGGTGACCAAGGCAATCATGAGCCGTAGCGCCCGCGTGTTGATGGAGGGCTGGGTACGCGTGCCTGGCGACAGCTTCTAGCACGCCTCTGGCGCTCGGCTTCGAAGAACGCAGGGCAGGCCCTGCGGTAGTGGGGCTGCTTTGCAGCCCTCATTCTCAAGGAGCAGAAGATGAGTGCCAACGTAGACCTGAACGACCGCCCGGACTACGACCGGGTGTTGCAAGCCATCGCCGACTACGTGCTCGACTACCGGGTCGAGTCGGCCGAGGCGCTGGACACGGCGCGCAACTGCCTGATGGATACCCTGGGCTGCGGCCTGCTGGCGCTGCGCTTCCCCGAGTGCACCAAGCACCTGGGGCCGCTGGTGGAGGGGACCGTGGTACCCCATGGCGCCCGGGTGCCTGGCACCGCCTACCGCCTGGACCCGGTCAAGGCAGCCTGGGACATCGGCTGTATCGTGCGTTGGCTGGACTACAACGACACCTGGCTGGCCGCCGAATGGGGGCATCCGTCCGACAACCTCGGCGGCATTCTCGCCGTGGCCGATCACCTGTCGCAAAAGCGCGTGGCCAATGGCGAGCCGGCGCTGACCCTGCGCGAGGTGCTCGAGGCGATGGTCATGGCCCACGAGATCCAGGGCGTGCTGGCCCTGGAGAACGCCTTCAATCGCGTCGGCCTGGACCATGTGTTGCTGGTCAAGGTCGCCTCCACGGCGGTGTGCGCCCGGCTGATGGGGGCCAACCGAGAACAACTGCTGTCGGCGCTGTCCCATGCTTTCGTCGACGGCCAGGCGTTGCGCACCTATCGCCATGCGCCCAATGCCGGTTCGCGCAAGTCGTGGGCGGCGGGCGATGCCTCCAGTCGCGGGGTGCGCCTGGCCGATATCGCCCTGCGTGGCGAGATGGGCATCCCCGGCGTACTGACCGCGCCCCAGTGGGGGTTCTACGATGTCTTGTTCAGCCACACCAACAAGGACCTCGCGCTCAAGCCCGAAGCCCAGCGCAGTTTCCGGCTACCCCAGCCGTTCGGCAGCTATGTGATGGAGAACGTGCTGTTCAAGATCAGCTTCCCTGCCGAGTTCCATGCCCAGACCGCCTGCGAGGCGGCGGTGGCCTTGCATCCGCAGGTGCGCGACCGGTTGGGCGAGATCGACCGCATCGTCATCACCACCCATGAGTCGGCGATCCGCATCATCTCCAAGGTCGGCCCCCTGGCCAACGCCGCCGACCGTGACCACTGCATTCAGTACATGACCGCCGTGCCGCTGATCTTCGGCAACCTGGTGGCCGAGCACTACGAGGATGCCTTCCATGCCGCCCACCCGCTGATCGATGCCTTGCGGGCGAAGATGCAGATCGTCGAGGAGCCGCGTTTCAGCCGTGAGTACCTGGAGGCGGACAAGCGCTCCATTGCCAATGGCGTGCAGGTGTTCTTCAAGGACGGTACGCAGACCGAGCAGGTGGTGGTGGAGTACCCCATCGGTCATCGGCGTCGGCGTGCGGAGGGGATTCCCTTGCTGGAAGCGAAGTTCAGGGAAAACCTGGCGACGCGCTTCGCCCCGCAGCGCTGCGAGACGATTTTCGCGCTGTGCAAGGATCAGGTGCGGCTGGAAGGCACGGCGGTGCACAGGTTCGTCGATCTGTTCGTGATCTGACCTCCCGCGAAGGGACTCTTTGCGGCCCATCGCCGGCAAGCCGGATCCTCCAGGGGCTGCGTCGATCACATAGGATGTGATTTGCAGGGCCATGGGAGCGGGCTTGCCCGCGAATGGGCCCACAAGCCCAACGAAAAAGCCCCGGCATCTCTGCCAGGGCTTTTTCTTGTAGCTTGCAGCTCGAAGCTTGACGCTTCTTACGCCTGGACCACCGGGATCTGGGCGTTGGCCGCCGCTTCGCGGAACTCGGCGATCTGGTCGAAGCTCAGGTAGCGGTAGACGTCGGCAGCCATGCTGTCGATGTCCTTGGCGTACTGCAGGTATTCCTCGACGGTCGGCAGCTTGCCGAGGATCGAGGCGACTGCGGCCAGTTCAGCCGATGCCAGGTAGACGTTGGTGGCGTCGCCCAGGCGGTTCGGGAAGTTACGGGTGGAGGTGGAGACCACGGTCGAGCCGGTCTGCACACGTGCCTGGTTACCCATGCACAGCGAGCAGCCTGGCATTTCCATGCGCGCACCGGCCTTGCCGTAGATGCCGTAGTAGCCTTCCTCGGTCAGCTGGTGGGCGTCCATCTTGGTTGGTGGCGCCAGCCACAGGCGGGTCGGGATGCCGCCTTTGACCTTGTCCAGCAGCTTGCCGGCAGCGCGGAAGTGACCGATGTTGGTCATGCACGAACCGATGAACACTTCGTCGATCTTGTCGCCGGCAACGGTCGACAGCAGGCGGGCGTCGTCCGGGTCGTTCGGCGCGCAGAGCACAGGCTCCTTGACGTCGGCCAGGTCGATCTCGATGACCGCGGCGTACTCGGCGTCGGCGTCGGCCGACAGCAGCTGCGGGTCGGCCAGCCAGGCTTCCATGGCTTGGGCGCGACGCTCCAGGGTACGGGCATCACCGTAGCCTTCGCTGATCATCCAGCGCAGCAGGGTGATGTTCGACTTCAGGTACTCGGCGATCGACTCTTCCGGCAGCTTGATGGTGCAACCGGCGGCGGAACGCTCGGCCGAGGCGTCGGACAGCTCGAACGCCTGCTCGACGGTCAGGTCGTTGAGGCCTTCGATCTCCAGGATGCGGCCAGAGAAGATGTTCTTCTTGCCCTTCTTCTCGACCGTCAGCAGGCCCTGCTGGATCGCGTAGTAAGGGATGGCGTGGACCAGGTCACGCAGGGTGATGCCCGGCTGCAGCTTGCCCTTGAAGCGCACCAGGACCGACTCTGGCATGTCCAGCGGCATGACGCCGGTGGCAGCGGCGAAAGCCACCAGGCCGGAACCGGCCGGGAAGGAAATGCCGATCGGGAAGCGGGTGTGCGAGTCGCCGCCGGTGCCGACGGTGTCAGGCAGCAGCATGCGGTTCAGCCAGCTGTGGATGATGCCGTCGCCCGGGCGCAGGGACACGCCGCCACGGGTGCGGATGAAATCCGGCAGGGTGTGGTGGGTGGTGACGTCGATCGGCTTCGGATAGGCCGCGGTGTGGCAGAACGACTGCATGACCAGGTCGGCGGAGAAGCCCAGGCAGGCCAGGTCCTTCAGCTCGTCGCGGGTCATCGGGCCGGTGGTGTCCTGGGAGCCGACGGTGGTCATCTTCGGCTCGCAGTAGGCGCCCGGGCGTACGCCCTGGCCTTCTGGCAGGCCGCAGGCACGGCCGACCATCTTCTGCGCCAGGGTGAAGCCCTTGCCGGAGTCGGCAGGCTGCTCGGGCTTCTTGAACAGGTCGGAAGCGCCCAGGCCCAGCTCGGCACGGGCCTTCTCGGTCAGGCCACGGCCGACGATCAGCGGGATACGGCCGCCAGCGCGGACTTCGTCGAGCAGCACTTCGGTCTTGAGCTCGAAGGTGGTGACCAGCTCGTCGCTACCGTTGCGGCGGACTTCGCCCTTGAACGGGTAGACGTCGATGACGTCGCCCATGGCCAGGTTGGTGCAGTCGAATTCGATCGGCAGGGCGCCGGCGTCTTCCATGGTGTTGTAGAAGATCGGGGCGATCTTGGTGCCGAAGCAGAAACCACCGGCGCGCTTGTTCGGCACGTACGGGATGTCGTCGCCGAAGAACCACAGCACGGAGTTGGTGGCGGATTTACGCGAGGAACCGGTGCCGACCACGTCGCCGACGTAGGCGACCGGGTGACCCTTGGCCTTGACTTCCTCGATCTGCTTGAGCGGGCCGACCGAGCCTGGCTGGACCGGCTCGATGCCGTCGCGGGCCATCTTCAGCATGGCCAGGGCGTGCAGCGGGATGTCCGGGCGCGACCAGGCATCCGGGGCAGGGGACAGGTCGTCGGTGTTGGTTTCGCCAGGCACCTTGAACACGGTCAGGGTGTATTTCTCGGCGATGGCCGGGCGGGCGGTGAACCACTCGCCAGCAGCCCAGGATTCCAGGACGGCCTTGGCATTGGCGTTGCCGGCCTTGGCTTTTTCAGCCACGTCGTGGAAGGCGTCGAACATCAGCAGGGTGTGCTTGAGCTGTTCGGCCGCGACGGTGCCCAGTTCGGCGTCGTCCAGCAGCGCGACCAGCGTCTCGATGTTGTAGCCGCCTTGCATGGTGCCCAGCAGCTCGGTGGCGTGCTTGCGGTCGATCAGCGGCGAGGTGGCTTCGCCCTTGGCGATGGCGGAGAGGAAAGCGGCCTTGACATAGGCGGCTTCGTCGACTCCTGGGGGAACGCGGTGGGTGATCAGGTCTACGAGGAAGGCTTCTTCGCCGGCCGGCGGGTTTTTCAGCAGCTCGACCAGGCCTGCAGTTTGTTCGGCGTTCAGCGGCTGGGGCACGACACCCAGGGCGGCACGCTCTTCGATGTGTTTGCGGTAGGCTTCAAGCACAGTTATTACCCTCATCAGTGGTCCCTAAAGGGAGTCCGGGACGCTCATCCAGCATTCCCATGCACCCATGCGCAATCACGGCTTTGTGGGCCGCCCAGCCAGGGTCGCAGGGAATCCTTACAGAAGCTGCTTTCAAAGTTTTACGCCTGTAGAACGGAGAGCT
Organism: Pseudomonas sp. I2; assembly: GCF_040984075.1. Lineage (NCBI taxonomy): Bacteria > Pseudomonadati > Pseudomonadota > Gammaproteobacteria > Pseudomonadales > Pseudomonadaceae > Pseudomonas > Pseudomonas sp. I2. The sequence goes on along the minus strand of NZ_JBCGFQ010000019.1, from coordinate 37,836 downwards.
GATGAGGGGTTGGCCCGGGCATGCAGGCTGCATGACCCGAACCAACGCCGTTCTACCGGATGAACTGTGCTCGTGACGCTTTGAAAACAGCTTCCAACGGACATTGGTGCCTTGAAAAGGCGGTGTGATTCTACGGCAAAAAAAGGCAGAAGGTAAGGCGGCTCGCATGACTTTAACGAGTGACCCTGGTTAGACAAAGGGCTAACATGGGGCCGTGTTCCACCGCCAAGCCGTTGTTTTTCCATGTCCAACCAGTCCATCAAGACCCCTTGCGTCGGCCTCTGCTCCACGGTGTATGGAGACTCGGTGTGCCGCGGCTGCAAGCGTTTCCACCACGAAGTGATCCACTGGAACAGCTATGACGACGAGCAGAAGCGCGCCGTCTGGCAGCGCCTGGAGCAACTGCTGGTGCAGGTGATGATGGCCAAGCTGGAAGTGTTCGACAAAGACCGCCTGCGCCAGCAACTGGAGCAGCGTTCGATCCGTTTTCTGGCGCATCAGTCGGAATATTGCTGGGCCTACCAGCTGATCGCCCGTGGCGCCCGGATGATCCGTGACCTGGACGCCTACGGCATGGCCTTGCTGCCGGAGTTTCGCGATTGGGAGCTGCCGCAACTGCGCGATGCGATCGACCGGGAGTTCTTCCTGTTGTCGGAGGCGCATTACCAGCGCTACATCGCACCGTCCTTCCTCAAGGGCGCATTGGGGTAGGACGCTTGGCGCAGGCTGGCAGGGGAACGGATGGCCGAACGGCCTGTCCCTGGCCGGCACGTCGATCGTCGTGCGCCGCGCTGGCTCAATCCCCGCTGTATTCGCACCCGCTGGTGCAGGTCTCGTGGATGCGCACCTTGGACAGCTCCGGCAGCAGCGGCTTGACCTGGTCCCAGATCCACTTGGCGATCACTTCGCTGGTGGGGTTCTCAAGGCCGGGGATGTCGTTGAGGTAGTTGTGGTCCAACTGCTCGTAGATCGGCTTGAAGATCGCCTTGATCTCGGCGAAGTCGCGGATCCAGCCGGTGTGCGGGTCGAGCGGGCCGGTCAGGTGCAGGGCGACCTTGAACGAGTGACCGTGCAGGCGACCGCACTTGTGCCCGGCGGGGACGTTGGGCAGGCGGTGGGCCGATTCGAATGTGAACTCTTTGAAAATTTCCACTGGTGGACCTGTAATGCTGGCGGGGTAAGGGCTTGAGCGGAAACTGATGTTTCAATGTACTGCTCAATGTACTGATTGGTCGTCGCTGGGGCCGAAAGATGTCATCCACTGGGTGATGTCCGACTGGCGCCAGGCAACCGAGTTGGGTCCTATCTTAACCTGTTTTGGGAAGGTGCCTTCCCTTATTCGCGTGTGGACCGTGTTGCGACCCATTCCTGTTACGCGCAACACCTCATCGAGGCGCAGCAGTCGGTCAATACCTTCTGTGTTTGTGCTCTTTTCGAGGCGATTGACCTTCCGTGAAAGCAACTAAAATTAGTTGCATGAAAGGGGTCGAAATGTCCAGGCAAGAAAAGCTGCTGAACAAGCAAGCTGGGTTCACTTGGTCGGAACTGGTCACGCTGCTGCGCGGGCTTGGATACCGCCAGATCGAGGGCGATGGCAGCCGGGTGAAGTTCGATAACGGTAGCCCGCAGGCGATGATCAACCTGCACAAGCCGCACCCCGGCAATGAGCTGAAGGCCTACGTTAAACGCCAGGTGATAGAGCACTTGAAAGCAGGAGGATTGATCTGATGAGCACCATGTTGCAGCACCGGGGCTACTACGGCTCGATTGAGGCCAGCCCTGAAGACGATTGCCTGTTCGGCAAGCTCCAGTTCATTCGCGCCCTCGTCAGTTATGAGGGCGAGACGGTTGCCGAGCTGACCAAGGCGTTTCGCGATGCAGTGGACGACTACCTGGATACCTGTGTGTCGCTCGGACAGGAGCCGGAGACTCCGTGCAAGGGGTCGTTCAATGTGAGGGTCGGGCATGACCTGCACCTGGCGGCCAGTGTGGCAGCTAGCCGGCAAAACATTTCTTTGAATGACCTCACCCGCAAAGCGCTTAGCGAGTACCTGGGGCATCACGCATAGCCAGCAATAAAAAGCCCGCACTGCTATGCGGGCTAACGTAGGGGAGCGGATGAGCCTTCACTGTGCAGGGCAGGGCGTGAAAAAAGCGTGAAGTCTACCGGCATGCCCGTCACAAGGCTTGCAACCGTTCGTGCAGCCGCCCGCTGGCGATCAGCTCGAGCAGTTCGTCGCCCAGCCGCTGGCTTTCGGCGATAGCCTTGTACCAGTAGCGCTTGCGCGCCTGCGCATCGCCCATGAAACGCTTGAAGTCGTTGCGGTCTGGCAGTTTGCCGTAGGGCAGGGCGGCCAGGTACTGCGGCGAGGGCGTGACCAGCAGCACGTTCTGCAGGCGCGTGGCATCGCCCCGGCGCCAGGGCAGGGCCTTGTCGAACCAGCCGGGCACCACCTTGTCGGTGAAGTGCGGATAGAGCACCAGGTCGTCGCCGCGATAGGGCAGGTCCAGGTGGTAGTCCAGCAGGCCGCCGTCGCGGTAGGTGCCCACGCCTGCGCCCGGGATGTCGCGCACGCCTTGCATGACCATGGGGATCGACCCCGAGGCGAGCAAGGCGTGGCGCAGGTTGGCCAGATCCAGGGGCAGGCAGCGCGAAGGGAAGTCGGTCAGTTCGTCCAGCGGCGGTGCCGCGCGGCCATCGTGCAGGATCACCCGCTCGAAGTGCCGGGCCAGCCGTGGTCGGCCCAGCAGGTTGCTGGCGATCACCGACGACAGGCCCATGCCCAGGCGCCCCCGATGATCGTCGGCGAGCAGGCCGTGGCTTTTGACCACCATGATGTTCAGGCGGTAATGCGCGTTGCCCAGGATCTGCCCGTCGCGGCCTTGCAGCAGGTCGTCGAGCATGCGCTGGCAGCACTGGCTGACCTCGGCCGGGGTCACGCCCTTGGCGAAGTCCTGCTCGGTGTACAGCTCGCCCAGGCGGCGCAGGCCCGCGACCGGGTCGTCCAGGCAGGCGCTGGCGAAGCGCCAGGCGCCGATCGACGCGCCGATCAGGGCGCGTTGGCGTGGTGCCGAGGGCAGCCATTCGCCGAACAGAGCCAGGTCCAGGCCCTGGATGCCCAGCGGCTTGGGGCCACCGGCCGCGCCTGGCAGCACACCCACGTCGATGGCCCGCAGGCCGCGTTCGCGGATCTGCCGCAGGGCACGATGGCCGGCCTTGAAGGTCAGGGCAGGGTATTTGACGTGGATGGCGCTCATGGTGGATCTCGCGGGCAACAAGCGGGTCATTATAGGGTGTTCGGGGGCGCGAAGCGGCCCCCAGGCTGCGCTATCATGACGCCGCCTGCCTTCAGGTTGAATTAAGGACCCCCGGTTAGTCTTAACCCCGTAGACAACTTGTACATCTCGATGGAGAGAACCCATGAAGACTTTGACTGCCCTGTTCGCCGCCGCCGCCCTTGCCCTGGGTGCCAACGCCGCTTTCGCCAAGGATGTCCAGCCCGATGAAGTGGTCAAGCTGGTCAACGCCAAGACCATCAAGTCCCTGGACGAGCTGAAGGCCGCCGCCGTGGCCAAGCACCCGGGCGCCACCGTCACCGATTCGGAGCTGGAAAACGAATACGGCCGCTACATCTACAAGGTCGAGCTGCGCGACACCCAGAACGTCGAATGGGACGTGGACCTGGACGCCAAGACCGGTGAAGTGCTCAAGGACGAACGGGACAACTGATGATTGACCTCCCGCGAACGGCGCGCTACCTGGCACTTGCGCTGATGGCCGCCTGTTCGCTGGCGGGTGCCCGTGATCTCGACCAGGACGAAGCCCTCGAACTGCGCCAGAAGGGCATCATCCTGCCGTTGGAACAACTGCTCGAATCGGCCCTGGGGCGCTACCCCGGGGCCCGCCTGCTGGAGGCGGAACTGGAAGAAAAGCACGGCCGCTACGAGTACGAGGTCGAGCTGCTGACCCCGGCCGGCGTGGTCCGCGAGATCAAGCTCGACGCCCGCAACGGCGCGCTGCTCAAAGACGAGGAAGACGACTGAATGCGCCTGCTGCTTGTCGAGGACAACGTTCCCCTGGCCGACGAACTGATCGCCGGCCTGCAACGCCAGGGCTATGCCGTGGACTGGCTGGCCGATGGCCGCGATGCGGTATACCAGGGCCAGAGCGAACCGTACGACCTGATCATCCTTGACCTGGGCCTGCCGGGCTTGCCGGGGTTGGAGGTGCTGAGCCAGTGGCGGGCGGGTGGTCTCGGCGTGCCGGTGTTGATCCTCACCGCCCGCGGCTCCTGGGCCGAGCGCATCGAAGGGTTGAAGGCCGGTGCCGACGACTACTTGAGCAAACCCTTCCATCCTGAAGAGCTGCAACTGCGCATCCAGGCGCTGTTGCGCCGCGCCCGCGGGCTGGCCAACCAGCCGACGCTGGAGGCTGCCGGCCTGCACCTGGACGAAAGCCGCCAGTGCGTGACCCGCGAAGGCGTCGACATCCAGCTGACCGCTGCCGAGTTCCGCCTGCTGCGCTATTTCATGCTGCATCCACGGCAGGTGCTGTCCAAGAGCCACCTGGCCGAGCACCTCTACGATGGCGAGACCGAGCGCGACTCCAATGTCCTCGAAGTGCATGTCAACCACCTGCGGCGCAAGCTCGGGCGCAGTGTGATCGAGACCCGGCGCGGCCAGGGTTACGTCTATGCCGGGAGCGCCGGGTGAAGTCGATCCAGGCGCGCCTGAGCCTTGGCCTGGTCGCGGTGCTGGTGGTGGTCGGGCTGGCCCTGGCCCAACTGAGCCTGTGGCTGTTCGAAGTCGGCCTGCAACGCTACCTGGAGGCCGGCCTGCGCAAGGAAAGCGAGAACCTGCTGGTGGCGCTGGTGCGTGGGCCTTCCGGTTTGCAGCTGGACGAGCGGCGCATCTCCGCCGCGTACCAGCGGCCGTTCTCCGGCTACTACTTCCGTATCGATTTCGACCAGGGCACCTGGCGTTCGCGTTCGCTGTGGGACCTGGACATGCCCAGGCCGGCAGCGCCAGGCCTGGAGGACAGCCATGAGCTGGGACCGGAGGGCCAGCAACTGCTGGCGTTTCGCGCCGACTACCGACGGCTGGGCCAGGACATTTCCATCAGCGTCGCCCAGGACTATTCGCCGGTGCGCGACGGTTTCCGGCGCATGCAGCAGATTGGCCTGGGCCTGGGCCTGGTGGCGCTGGTGCTGGTGCTGGTGCTGCAGCGCATCACCGTGACCCGTTCGCTGCGCCCGCTGGAACGGGCACGCCAGCAGATCGCCCAGTTGCAGCAGGGGCAGCGCTCGCAGCTGGATGCCGAGGTGCCCAGCGAACTGCAGCCATTGGTGGATCAGATCAACCACCTGCTGGCCCATACCGAGGACAGCCTGCGCCGTTCGCGCAACGCCCTGGGCAACCTCGGCCATGCGTTGAAGACGCCGTTGGCCGTGCTGCTCAGCCTGGCCACCAGCGAACGCCTCAGGGACCTGCCCGAGGTCCGGGCGCAGATGCGCGAGCAACTGGAGCAGATCCAGCAGCGCCTGGCCCGTGAGCTCAATCGCGCGCGCCTGGCCGGCGATGCGCTGCCCGGCGCCCAGTTCGATTGCGATGCCGAGCTGCCGGGGTTGCTCGCGACGCTGGGCATGATCCATGGCGAAGGCCTGCTGCTCGAGCGCGACGTACCGCCGGGATTGCTCCTGCCCTGGGATCGTGAAGACTTGTTGGAGTTGCTCGGCAACCTGCTGGACAACGCCTGCAAGTGGGCCGACAGCGAAGTGCGCCTGGGCATCGCACCGACCACCGAAGGTTTCCAACTGTGGGTCGATGACGACGGCCCTGGCATCCCCGAGGCGCAGCGCCTGCAGGTGCTCGAGCGCGGTTCGCGGCTGGACGAGCAGGTCGACGGGCATGGCCTGGGGCTGGGCATCGTGCGGGATATCGTCGAAGCCTGGGGCGGCCGGCTATCGCTGCTGCAAAGCCCCCTCGGCGGGTTGCGGGTGAGCATCGACCTGCCGCGCAGGGGCCGCTGAGGCCCAGAGGCAAGCTTCAAGCCGCAAGCTTGCAGCCCCCCACTTCAATAAAATTGCAGTACAGACGCATTTTTTTGAATTGGCCCAGTTCCCCCGCCGCCCGGCACAATCCCTCGCGAAACTTTCCAGTTTTCATCTCCATGGACGGAGCCCATTACGCTATTGCATCCGCAATACAGGGCCCAGGCCGGTTCCGCTGGGCTTTCTTTTTAATCAGAAAAACTACGATCAAATCACTTCGATGTCTGCCTCGCGTCCCGAAAGTCGTCTGCAGCGCCTGCTTCCGGCGCCCCTGAACATCCCCCCCAGAGAATGGCTGCGCGCCGGCACCGGTGCGCTGCTGGGCCTGTTTCTCGCCGGTTGGCTATGCAGCATGGCCTATGGCCCGTCCATCGCCCTGCACCTGCTCGGCCCCCTGGCGGCCTCGGCGGTGCTGGTGTTCGCCGTGCACTCCGGGCCGCTGGCCCAGCCCTGGCCGGTGCTGGGCAGCTACGCTATCGCCTGCGCGGTGGGCCTGGCCATGCGCCAGGGCTTCGGCGCCGAACTGTGGGTGGCCGGCGCCGCGCTGGGGCTGTCGATCCTGGTGATGTGCCTGCTGCGCTGCCTGCACCCGCCGGGCGGCGGGGTGGCGGTGAGCGCGGTGCTGGCGGATTCGGGGCTGGTGGCCCTGGGCGACCACCTGCTCGAACCGGTCTTGCTCAATGCACTGATCCTGGTCACGGTGGCGGTGTTCTACAACCGCCTTACCGGCGTGCGCTACCCCAAGGGCGCCTTGCCGCGCAAGGACCTGCACCACACCCACGACCCCTTGCCGAGCGAGCGGGTCGGGGTGAGCAGCGAAGACCTCGACCTGGCCCTGGAAGAGCTGGGCGAGTTCGTCGACGTGACCCGCGACGAACTCGAACGCATCATCCTGGCCACCGAGCAACATGCCCTGCAGCGTAGCCTGGGCGGCATCACCGCCGCCTCGGTGATGTCCCGCGACGTGCAGTTCGCCTCGCCTGCGACGACCCTCGAGCAAGCCTGGGCAATGCTCTCCAGCCACCACCTCAAGACCCTGCCAGTGCTGGAAGGTGGCCGCCTGGTGGGTATCGTCAGCCTCAGCGACCTGGTCGGCCCGGCCATGGCCCGTGCGCGCTTCAGTTGGCGCGGCCTGTTCCGCCGCCAGGTGGTGCGCATGGAGCAGGTGATGAGCCGCCGGGTGATCAGCGTCAGCAGCCGGCATCCGCTGGATCGCCTGCTGCCGCTGCTCAGCGAGCAGGGCCTGCACTGCCTGCCGGTGCTCGACGGCGACACCTTGGTCGGCGTGATCACCCAGACCGACCTGATCGCCGGCCTCAAGCGGCACCTGCTCAATGCCGCCGCACAGCGCTCAGATAACCGGGTCCCAGCGCTGTGACCAATCGCTGTCGCCGGCTGCCACCAGCCGGCGCAGTACGCTGAAGGCCTGCTGCAGTGCCTCGCTGTCACGCTTGCGGGCGTAGACCAGGAAGGTCGGGTAGGTGAACTCCGGGGCCTGCGGCACCCGCTCGAATATGCCCCGCTCCAGGTAGGCCTGGACCACCCGCGTGCGGAAATAGCCGCTGCCGCCCTGGTCGAGGATGAACTGCAAGGCCAACGGCCCGAGGTTGAAACTCAGCGCCGGGCGTGCGCAGTCGGGCAGGGCGGCATCGTGCTGGCGGCGGAACGCCTCGCCCCAGTCGATGTAGATGTACGGCTCGGGTCGGTCGACCCGGCGCACGCGGATCAGCTTTTCTTCCATCAACTGCTCCACCTGCAGCCCCGGGCCGTAGGTCGGCTGGTACACCAGCGCGGCGTCGAGCAGGCCCATCTCCACCTTGCGCAGCAGCGACTCGCCATCGCTCACTTCGCTGCGGATGGCATGGCTGGGCAGTTCGTGGTGCAGCGCGCTGACCCAGTCGAGCATCATCGGGTTGCCCAGGCTCACCTCGCCACCCACGTGCAACACCTGCTGGCAGCCTTGGGGCAGTGGCAGGTCGCGGCGTGCGGCTTCCCAGGTCTGCACCAGTTGGTTGGCGTAGGTGACGAACGCCTCGCCGTCGCTGGTCAGGCTGGCACCGTTGCGGCTGCGCACGAACAACTGGCAGCCGAGCTGTTGCTCCAGGCGCTGGACCCGTGCGGTGATGGCCGTCTGTGACACGAACAGGCGTTCGGCGGCGGCGACCAGGCTGCCGCAACGCACGATTTCCAGAAAGGTACGGGCCTGATCGATATCCATTGAAGCGGCTCTGTGGCTGACGGGGAGCCCTATTCTAGGCCTTTGCACCGTAATGGGGCGACTGCCTCGTGCAATCTTGCATATCGGTTGCGACTTAAGTCCGATGGCGAGCGTAGGGTGCCGGTCCATACTCAGGGTTCGCCCTTCAATAACAACAAGTACCGGGTTGCAAATCGACATGAGCTACCAGCACAGCTACGCCCGTTCCATCGCCGACCCCGCCGCCTTCTGGGCCGAGCAGGCCGACCGCCTGGCCTGGCACCGCAAACCCTCGCTGACCCTGCAGGACAACCCCGACGGCACCCATCGCTGGTTCGCCGATGGCCGCCTGAACAGTTGCTACCTGGCCCTTGACCACCAGATCGAGCAGGGCCGGGGCGAGCAGCTCGCACTGATCTACGACTCGCCCGTGACCGGCGTGCAGCAAACCTTCACCTACCAGCAACTGCACGACGAGGTGGCACGCCTGGCCGGCCTGCTGCGCCAGTTGGGCGTGGGCAAGGGCGACGGGGTGATCATCTACATGCCCATGGTGCCCCAGGCGGCCATGGCCATGCTCGCCTGCGCACGGATCGGCGCGGTGCATTCGGTGGTGTTCGGAGGCTTCGCCGCCAACGAACTGGCCCTGCGCATCGACGATGCCCGGCCGAGCCTGCTGCTGACGGCCTCCTGCGGCCTGGAGTTCGACCGGGTGATCGAGTACAAGCCGCTGGTCGACCGCGCCTTGCAACTGGCTCGCCATCAGCCGCGCCATGTGCTGGTGCTGCAGCGGCCCCAGGCGCGTGCCACGCTGCAACCGGGCCGTGACCTGGACTGGCGCGAGGCGCTGGCCAGCGCCGAGCCGGTGGCACCGGTGGAGCTGGAGGCCGGTGACCCGCTCTACATCATGTACACCTCCGGGACCACCGGAAAGCCCAAGGGCATCGTGCGCGAGAACGGCGGCAACGCGGTCGCCCTGTGCTATGCCATGCGGCATATCTACGGCATGCAGGCCGGGGACGTGTGGTGGGGGATCTCCGACGTGGGCTGGGTGGTCGGCCATTCGCTGATCGTCTATGGCCCCTTGATGTGCGGTTGCACCACGGTGTTCTACGAAGGCAAGCCGATCCGCACCCCGGATGCCTCGGCCTACTGGCGGGTGGTGGAGCAGTACAAGGTCAATGGCCTGTTCTGCGCGCCCACCGCCATGCGTGCGATCCGCAAGGAAGACCCGGACGGCGAACTGATCCGCCGCCATGATCTGGGCTCGCTGCGCCAGTTGTTCCTGGCCGGGGAGAAGCTCGACTCCAGCACCCACGAATGGCTGGAGCGGGTCAGCGGCAAGCCGGTGCACGACCACTGGTGGCAGACCGAGACCGGTTGGCCGGTCACCGCGCCCTGCGTGGGCCTGCAAGGCAGCGCGGCGCGACCGGGCTCGAGCAACCGTGCGGTGCCGGGTTACCACGTCCAGGTGCTGGACGATGACGGCCGGCCCCTGGGGCCGAACCAGCAGGGCGCCATCGTCATCGCCCTGCCATTGCCGCCTGGTTGCAGCCAGACCCTCTGGGGTGACCACGAGCGTTACTTGCAGGCCTACCTGCGCACGTACCCGGGTTACTACCACACGGGCGATGGCGGCTACCTGGACGACGAAGGTTTCGTCTACATCATGGGGCGCACCGACGACGTGATAAACGTCTCCGGCCATCGCCTGTCCACGGGCGAGATGGAAGACCTGGTGGCACGGCATCCGGCAGTGGCCGAGTGCGCGGTGATCGGTGTGCACGACGAGATCAAGGGGCAGGTGCCGCTGGCGCTGGTGGTGCTCAAGGACGGCGAGGGCATCGCCGAGCAGCAGTTGCAGGCAGAACTGGTGGCCAGCGTGCGTGAGCAGATCGGTGCCCTGGCGTGTTTCAGTCGGGTGCGCCTGGTCAAGCGGCTGCCCAAGACCCGTTCCGGGAAGATCCTGCGGGCGGTGCTGCGCAAGATCGCCGACGGGCAGGACTACGTGCCGCCCTCGACCCTGGATGATCCGGCGGTGCTGGGGGAAATCGAGGGAGTACTGGCGGACCTGCCCAGGGCTGGCTGATCGGTCAGGGCTTTCAACATTCGGGGGCTGCAAAGCAGCCCCAGCATTCACCCCGGCCCAACCTGATGCAACTGCCCCAGCCGGCTGCGTGTGCGCATCAGGTCGGCGATCGCCCCGCCCAGGCTGTGCGCCAAGGCCCGTCGCCCGATCACGGTCACTGCCTTGTCCTGGTCGTAGAGCACATCCACCAGGTTGACGAACCGCTGCTGCGCCGCCAGCGAACACGCGGCCAGGTCGTCCAGCCCCTCGATGATCCAGCGGTCATAACGGTTGGCGAGCTCCAGGTAGTCGATCACCGCCGTGGGTCGTTCGCACAGGTCGTCGAAGGTGAACATCACCTGCCGTCCCTCGCTGTACAACGCACGCAGGCTGCGCTTGTTCACCTCCAGCATGACCGGCTGCGCGGCCGGCACCGCCAGTGCCTGGCGCTGTTCGGTATCGCCCGGCCAGAGGTAATGCCCACGGGTGAAGCGCTGGTACGCGCGGTTGGTCGGCAGGCTGCGAAAGTCCGTGTCGCCCGCCACCTCCAGCACCTGCATGCGCTGGTTGATCAGGCGGATCACCGGCAGGAACCGCTCGTGGTACAGCGGGTTGGGCAGCAACCCCTCGGGCGCGTAGTTGGATGTCACCAGCAGGAACACCCCGCGGTCGAACAGGGCATTGAACAGCCGGGTGAGCAACATGGCATCGCCGATGTCATGCACGTGGAATTCGTCGAAGCACAGCACCCGGCAGTCCTCCAGCAGCTCGGTGAGGGTCGTGCCCAGGGCGTCGTCCAGCGCCCGGTGGCGGTGCATGCCCTGGTGCAGGCGGGCGAAGAAGTCATGGAAATGCAGGCGGCGCTTGGCCTGCACGGGCACGGCCTGGAAGAACCCATCGAGCAGCCAGCTCTTGCCGCGCCCGACCGAACCATGCAGGTAGAGGCTGCGGGCCTGGCCATGTTCCAGCACCGCCAACTGCCGGGCCATGCACTGGATCACCTGGCGCTGCCCGTCGCTGAGCGTGTAGCCGCGGCTGACGGCCTTGTCCTGGAACAACGCCAGCAGTGCGTTGCCGGCGGGCGATGCCTTGTCGAGGCGCCGGCGCAGGTGACGTAGTGGTGTGGGAATCCAGGCGGGCAAGACGAAGGCTCCTCGGGGCGGATGGCAGGGTAGGGGGCAGCTTGCGCGAGCCGGGGCATTTTGATCAATCGAGAATGTGCCGGGCAATCATCGTGAAAGGCGATCGCTCCCTTCGCCCTGGCTACACTGGAAGGCTGGAACATTCCACCCGCATCGGGAGGCCTGTATGAGCGATCCCTACCACCTGGCCCGCTTCGTCGAAGCCCAGGACCCGGTGATCGACCGGGTGCTGCAGGAACTGCAGGCCGGTCGCAAGGCCAGCCACTGGATGTGGTTCGTCTTCCCCCAACTCGATGGCCTCGGCCGCAGCGCCATGGCCGAGCGCTACGCCCTCTCAGGTGTCGACGAGGCCCGTGCCTACCTGCGCCATCCCGTGCTGGGGCCGCGCCTGGAGGCCTGCGTCAATGCGCTGATGCAGCACTGCGACAAGAGCGCCCGGCAGATCCTCGGCAGCCCCGATGATCTCAAGCTGCGCTCGTGCCTGACCCTGTTCGCCCAGGTCGACCCAAGTAACCCGCTGTTCCAGTTGGCCCTGGTGCAGTTCTACCAGGGCGAGCCCGACGCGCTCACGCTCGGGCTGCTCGGCCAGTGACGGCGGTCAGGCCTTGCGTTCGAGCTGGCGCTCGATCATGTACTTCACCGCCAGGCGTCGTTCCTTGAGACGATGCAGGTCATCGTCGGTGACATTGCCCGCCGAGATCGACTCGGCCGCCAGAACCTGGTTGTCGATGTCCACGTATTCGTCCAGCAGGCGGTCCAGCTCCTTGTCCTGCTGGCGGCGCTGCTGGACGATCTCGCGAGGGTAGTGCAGGTCTTGGTAGAGGTCATGGGAAACTGGCATGGGGCCCTCCTTGTGATGCGCAGGCATTGCTTACCTGATTGGAATGGGCGATCGGGCTGGTGTTGAAGCGAGGCGGGGAAAAAACGACGGGCGGTCATGCCGTTGTCTTAGGAACGGGGGGCTTCTGGCGCAGGTAACCTTACATACCTGCAACACGGACACTAAGTTTCTGTTTTCAGGCATTTTTTTTTCACGCTGGGGGTTCCCAGCCGAAAAGAATGTTGCTAAAGTGCCGCGCATTCCAGCACAGCGCCCCCGCGGCGTTGTCAGCGAACAGTCTGAACGACGGTGCCCAGGCACTGCTCGCATCCGATACAGGGGCGTCGCCAAGCGGTAAGGCAGCAGGTTTTGATCCTGCCATGCGTTGGTTCGAATCCAGCCGCCCCTGCCATTTTTTCTTTTCTATTTATCTTCCCAGGCCGCGATCGAAGGCCAGCATCCACGTCATCGCTTGCCGTTCAGGGCTCACGAATCCTGTGTGCCGCAAGAGTCCTTGTGGACGCTTCAGTATAGGGCTGGCGCCATGCCCATTGGGGCTGCAAGGCAGCCCCAATGCCCCTCAGCGCAGGTCCCCGACCATCTTCGCCAAGGTTTCCAATACCGCCCCAGCCAACGCCTTCGAGCGCTCCCCCGACCAGCCGGTCATGGCGTTGGGCGCATCGTCATGGTCCTTGAACGGCATCTCCAGGGTCAGCGACAGGCAGTCGTACGCCTGCCCCACGGCATTGCAGGCCAGGGTCATATTGGCCTGGCCCGGTTCGTCGCGGGGGTAGCCATGGGTGGTCTGGAAGTCTGGCGTGACGCTGCACAGCATCGTGCGAAACTGCTGCTCCAGTTGCGCCAGGCGCGGCGTATAGCCCGGGTTGCCTTCGCAGGCCGCCGTGAACACATGGGGGATTTCCTCATCCCCATGCACGTCGATGAACGCATCCACCCCATACTGCTTCATCTGTGCCTGGGCGAAGAACACCTCCGGGCTCGAGTCGACACTGGCGTCCTGCCAGGCGCGGTTGAGGTCCTTGCCCTTGAAGTTGGTGCGCAGGTGGCCGAGGAAGGCGCCGTCGGGGTTCATGTTGGGGATCAGGTACAGGTCGGCCTTGGCCAGCAGTTGCCGGACGGACGCCTCGTTGGCCTGCAGGCAATCGATCACGCCTTCCATGAACCACTCGGCCATGTGCTCGCCCGGGTGCTGTTGGGCGATCAGCCACAGCTTGCGTTTGCCCGCCGCACCGTCGCCGGCGCGCAGCAGGGGAATGTCGCGGCCCTGCACGCTGCGCCCACTGGCCAGCAGTTCGACGCCGGGGATCTGCCGGGCGCGCTCGATCAACTGGTTGTGGCGGGCGCGAGGGTAGGGCTCGAAGTAGGCGAACCAGATCTGCTCCTGCTCGGCCTTCACTTCGAAGGCCAGCGCCTTGCCATCGAACTGGCTGGGTACGCGGAACCAGGTCTGCTGGTCGTAGGAGGCCACGGCGTTGTAGCCGCTCCAGGCGTTCTTGTAGGAAGACTCGGAAGCGTTGTCCAGGCTGAAGCGATGGACCTGCCCCCGCGTGAGGCCGCTGACCTTGAAGTGGAACCACTGGAAGTGGCCGCTGTGGGTGTCGGGGCGGATGGCCAGGTGGACCTGGGCCGGGTTGCTGGCATCCAGCACTTGGATGTTGCCGGAATCGAAATCGCAGTCGATGTGCAGCGGGGACAGCGTCACGGTCATTGCCTGGCTCCTGTGGCTTTTGTTGTGGGGGTACTGTACACCGCTGGGTGGGTCGCTGCGTTGCGAATGACGCCTCTGGTTATGCTGTTGGATTTCTGGGGCGCGAAGCGGCCCCAATCGAGTTGACTGTCAGCGCTGGAGGTGAGGGCTCAGGCCAAGTACCCGAACATCAGGAGGGCCGCAATCCCCAACCCGATCGCAATCGAGCAGCCGCCCAACGAAAGCGCCGCACGCCCTTGCTGGTACCAGCCGTCATGCCCCAACTGCCGTGCTGGGGCCAGCAGGCTGCGCCAGCGCAGCTCGGTCTCGTGGAAGGCTTCCCGGTGTGCGGGGTCGGCATCCAGCCAGCGGCGGAAGTCGATGCGTTCGCTGGCAGTGACCTGCGGGTTTTGCAGGCGCACATACCAATGCCCGGCCACGCAGGCCAGGGCATCGCCAGGCGCATGGGTGGTCTGCAGCGCCTGGTTCATGTGGCGTTCGATGGCCAGCAGGGGCAGGTCGAGGCGTTCGGCGATAGCGGCGAAATCCAGCTGGTCGAGGCGGTTGAGCAGGAACACCTGCTGCACTCGACGCGGCAGGCGCTTCAGGCCGTGGAGCAGGGCATCCTCGGAAGACGCCTGGTCGGCATCGGTGGCATGACCGAGGGGCAGCAGCAGACGGGTCATGGACGGCTCCTTGCGCGAAAGGGGTGGGGGAGGGGGCATCTTCCCTGATGCGCAAACAGCTTAATCTTAACGAGATTGATTCTCAAGTGCTGATTGTGCAAAACGTTGTAACACCCGTTCACGAAATGACACACCTTTGCTATCATCGCGGCCATTCAAACGGTACCCGGTCTTCATTAGCCTGAAGAGCCAAAAAAAATGACCCGGCAAAAAGCCGGGTCAAAAACCGTGATTAGCCTGATGAGGAGATAATCTGAGAGCGACCTAAGCTCCAGGTTATCCAGCGGATCTCGCGATCAGCTGAGTGCAATAATAATCGTTATCATTTGCCAGTCAAATGAATTTTCAGTAATCCGGTAAAAAAGTTTTTCCGGTGCACCCCCGTCCCCGGCAATTGGGGCCTTTGCCGTTCGTCGGCCTCACGTGTTGTCTACTCTCCCCCCACCTGTACCGATTGCTTGTGCTCCAGCAGCGTCCTGGCCATGTTCATCATGTGCATCAGCGCGAACAGGATCTCCCGCGTCATGCCCTGGGGCTGGTGGGTGGCCGTCTCGTGGGCGGTGGCGGCGGCGCAGCGCAGCAAGGCGACGGCATGGTCGTGGGCCTGCTCGGAGGAAACACCGTCGTGCAGGGTCCAGATGCGGTTGTCCAGGCTGGGGCGGGACGGTGGTGGATTGAGGTAGTAGTCGAGGGCGCGGCGGGCCGCTTCGCTGTCGAGATCTGTTTCGTCTTTTTTCGGTGGTTTCATCCTGATACCTGCGAAGGCCAATGGAAAAAGGTCCAGGCTGAAGTTAATACTTTTAGTATTCGATGTCTCGATGAGAAATAATACTGAATGTTTATTGAGCGCCCGAAGGCAGTCCGTATCGTGCCAGCGATGAATATGGATAAATGGATTGCCCTCGTCCGTGACCGGATCGAGGAGCTCGATATCTCCCAGGAGCAGCTCGCCGAGCGCGTTGGGGTTTCCCAGGGCAGCGTGGGCCATTGGCTACGCAAACGGCGCCAGCCGAGGGTCGATTCGATGAACCGGGTGTTCGTCGAGCTCGGCATGCCCCATTACCAGGTCCGCCTGCAGCTGCGGGTGCTGGGGCAGGTTGGCGAAGACAGCGCCCTTTACGAGGTGGATGACGACGACGATGTCGACCTGATGAAATACATCGTGTGCTTTCGTTATCCGGTACTGGGCTGGGATGAGCTGGATGCGCCGATGCCCGAGCAAGGCACTGTCTTCGAGCAGACCGATTATTTCGCCCAGGGCAAGGCGTTCTGGCTGACGGTCGAGAACGACGCCATGAGTGCCGCCAGCGGCCGCAGCGTGCCCCAGGGCATGCGCATCCTGGTGGACCCGGGGGTGGCGGCGGAGCCGGGGCGCCTGGTGATCGCTCGCCAGCCTGGCAAGCCGGCGATCTTCCGGGAGCTGGCCGAGGAGGGTGGGCAGCAATACCTCAAGGCGTTGAACAGCAGCTATCCGGCGTTGGTGTGTGAGGAGGGCTGCGAGTTCCTGGGGGTTGTCGTGCGGGTGCACGGGGTGCTCTAGGGCTTCGGCGAGCTGCCATCGCTCAGTCGAGCGGCATCGGGGCTGCTTTGCAGCCCCGAAATGGCAGTTGAACGGTCAGCTCATTCCACCAGCTCGACCAGCACCGCTCCCTCGTTGACCATATCCCCTTCCTGGCAGAACAGCGCCTTCACCGTCCCGCCATGGGGCGCACGAATGCTGTGTTCCATCTTCATCGCCTCCAGCACCACCAGCGCGGTGCCGGCCTCCACGGCCTGGCCCGGCGCGACCAGCACGCGCACGATACTGCCGTTCATGGGCGCGCCCAGGCCGCCCTGATGGCTGTGGCTGGCCTCGGCCTCGGCGATCGGGTCGAAGGCGGCGACGGCATGCATTTCCCCCTCCCATTGCAGGAACAGGGTGTCGCCACGGCGAATCGCCAGGTGGCGCTGGCGCACGCCGTCCAGGTCATGGCACAACTGCTCGCCTTCCAGGCGCAGGGTCGATGCCGCCGTGCGCTCCAGGGCCACGGCTTGCGCATGGCCGCCGCTCACCAGGTGCAGGCTGCTGCGCGCCGGCAGGCCCAGGCGCAAGCCCGCGCGGCTGGCCCAGGGCGAAGCCGGGTCATCATCGCGCCGGGGCGTGGGGCTGCCCTGCAGCCAGGCTTCGGCGGCAGCCTGCCAGAACGCCGCCGGTAGCGCCTGGGCAGGCGGCAGCAGCTCGGCCTGGTGGCGCGGGATGAAGCCGGTGTCCAGCTCGGCCGCGGCGAAGGCCGGGTGGGCCAGGATACGGCGCAGGAAACCGATGTTGGTCTTCACCCCGCCGATGGCGAATTCATCGAGCATGGCCAAAAGGCGCAGGCGTGCCTGCTCACGGTCCTCGCCCCAGGCGATCAGCTTGCCCAGCATCGGGTCGTAGAACGGCGAGACGCTGTCGCCCTCGCTGACCCCGCTGTCTACCCGTCGTCCCTCACCAGGCGTCGACTCGCGATACAGCGCCAGGGTGCCGGTGGCCGGCAGGAACTCGTTGGCCGGGTCTTCGGCGTACAGCCGCACCTCGATGGCATGGCCGACCAGCGGTACCTGCGCCTGGCTGATCGGCAAGGGATCGCCGCAGGCGACGCGGATCTGCCAGGCCACCAGGTCCAGCCCGGTGATGGCCTCGGTGACCGGGTGCTCCACCTGCAGGCGGGTGTTCATCTCCATGAAGAAGAACTCGCCGCGGGCATCGAGCAAGAACTCCACGGTGCCCGCGCCGACATAACCGATGGCCTGGGCCGCGCGCACCGCCGCCTCGCCCATGGCCTTGCGCAGCTCGGCGGTCAGGCCCGGGGCAGGGGCCTCCTCGATCACCTTCTGGTGGCGGCGCTGGATCGAGCAGTCGCGCTCGTTGAGGTACAGGCAGTTGCCGTGCTGGTCGGCGAACACCTGGATCTCCACATGGCGCGGCTTGAGCACGTACTTCTCCACCAGCATGCGCGCATCGCCGAACGACGACTGCGCTTCACGCTGTGCCGAGGCCAAGGCGTCGGCCAGCTGGCTTTCCTCCTCGACCACCTTCATGCCCTTGCCGCCGCCACCGGCGCTGGCCTTGAGCAGCACTGGGTAGCCGATGCGTTCGGCGGCGGCGCGAAAGGTCTCCAGGTCCTGGGCCTCGCCGTGGTAGCCGGGCACCAGCGGCACGCCGGCGCTTTCCATCAGGGCCTTGGCCGCCGACTTGCTGCCCATGGCGTCGATGGCGCTGGCCGGGGGGCCGAGGAAGATCAGCCCGGCCTGTTCGACGGCACGGGCGAAGCCGGCGTTCTCCGAGAGGAAGCCGTAGCCGGGGTGGATGGCCTGGGCACCGCTGGCCTTGGCCGCGGCCAGCAGCTTGTCGATGTCCAGGTAGCTCTCGGCCGCCTTGGTGCCGCCCAGGTCGACACGGATGTCGGCCTCGCGGCTGTGCCGGGCGTCGCGGTCGGTGGCACTGTGCACCGCGACCGTGGTCAGGCCCATGGCCTTGGCGGTGCGCATGACCCGGCAGGCGATCTCGCCGCGGTTGGCGACCAGCAGGGTGGTCAGCGTGGGATGGCTCATGGGCGTGGGTCCTTATCCAGGGTTTGCCAGGCGGGGCGGCGTTTTTCCAGGAAGGCGCGCAGGCCCTCCTGGCCTTCGGCGCTGACGCGGATGCGGGCGATGCTGTTCTCGCAGTAGCGGCGCAGAGCGGGGCTCAGTTCACCGTCATCCACTTCGCGCAGCAGGTCCTTGGTGGCGCGCAGGGCCTGGGGGCTGTTCTGCAGCAGGTTGTCCACCCAGGCCTCGACCTGGGCGTCCAGGTCGCTGGCCGGGTACACCTCGGCCAGCAGGCCCAGCTCACGGGCGCGCACGCCGCTGAAGCGCTCGGCGGTCAGGGCGTAGCGGCGGGCGGCGCGCTCGCCGATGGCCTTGACCACGAACGGGCTGATCACCGCCGGGGCCAGGCCGATGCGTACCTCCGACAGGCACAGTTGCGCATCCTCGGCGCCGATGGCCATGTCGCAGCAACTGATCAGGCCCAGGGCACCGCCGAAGGCCGCACCCTGCACCACGGCCAGGGTCGGTACCTTCAGGCGATGCAGGCTGTACATCAGCTCGCCCAGTTCATGGGCGTCGTCCAGGTTGGTGTTGAAGTCCAGCTGCGCCGA
This sequence comes from Pseudomonas sp. I2, assembly GCF_040984075.1. Classification (NCBI taxonomy): domain Bacteria; kingdom Pseudomonadati; phylum Pseudomonadota; class Gammaproteobacteria; order Pseudomonadales; family Pseudomonadaceae; genus Pseudomonas; species Pseudomonas sp. I2. Next base: position 19,005 of record NZ_JBCGFQ010000019.1, on the reverse strand, counting down.
CTGCTGCATCCACGCCAGGTCGGCGCCGGCACTGAAGTGCCGGCCACGACCGCGCAGCAGGACGAAGCGCAGGCTGGCGTCCTCGGCGAGCCGGTCGATGGCCACGATCAGCTCGCGGATCATCTGCGCATTGAAGGCGTTGTTCTTGTCTTCCCGGCTCAGCCACAGGGTGGCGAAGCCACGGGGATCGCGGATCAACTCGAGGGTTGTGAAATCGCTCATGGGTCACATCCGGAAAATGCCGAAGCGGCTCTGTTCGATCGGGGCGTTCAGCGCGGCGGACAGCGCCAGGCCGAGCACGTCGCGGGTCTGCGCCGGGTCGATGACGCCGTCGTCCCACAGCCTTGCGCTGGAATAGTAGGGGTGGCCCTGGCGCTCGTACTGGTCGAGGATCGGCTGCTTGAGCCTGGCCTCGTCCTCGGCGCTGAAGGCCTGGCCTGCGCGCTCGCTCTGCTCGCGCTTGACCTGGGCCAGCACGCCCGCCGCCTGTTCGGCGCCCATCACGCCGATCCGCGCGTTGGGCCACATCCACAAAAAGCGCGGGTCGTAGGCGCGGCCGCACATGCCGTAGTTGCCGGCACCGAAGCTGCCGCCGATGATCACCGTGAACTTCGGCACCTGGGCGCAGGCCACTGCGGTCACCAGCTTGGCGCCGTGCTTGGCGATGCCGCCTTCCTCGTACTTCTTGCCGACCATGAAGCCGGTGATGTTCTGCAGGAACAGCAGCGGGATGCCGCGCTGGCAGGCCAGTTCGATGAAGTGCGCGCCTTTTTGCGCCGCCTCGGCGAAGAGGATGCCATTGTTGGCCAGGATCGCCACCGGGTAGCCGTGCAGGTGGGCGAAGCCGCACACCAGGGTGGTGCCGAACAGCGCCTTGAACTCGTCGAACACCGAGCCATCGACCAGGCGTGCGATCACCTCGCGCACGTCGAACGGTTGCTTGGCGTCGGCCGGCACCACGCCGTACAGCTCCTGAGCGTCGTAGAGCGGGGCGACCGGCGCCTGGCACTGCAGCTTGCCGAGCTTGTGCCAGTTGAGGTTGGCCACGCAGCGCCGGGCCAGGGCCAGGGCGTGCTCGTCGTTGTCGGCATAGTGGTCGGCCACGCCGCTGGTGCGGCAGTGCACATCGGCGCCGCCGAGGTCCTCGGCGCTGACCACTTCACCGGTGGCGGCCTTCACCAAAGGCGGCCCGGCGAGGAAGATGGTCGCCTGCTGGCGCACCATGATCGCCTCGTCGGCCATGGCCGGCACATAGGCGCCACCGGCGGTGCACGAGCCCATGACCACGGCGATCTGCGGGATACCCAGGGCGCTCATGTTGGCCTGGTTGAAGAAGATCCGCCCGAAGTGTTCGCGGTCGGGGAAGACTTCGTCCTGGCGCGGCAGGTTGGCACCACCGGAGTCCACCAGGTAGAGGCAGGGCAGGCGGTTCTGCAGGGCGATGGCCTGTGCGCGCAGGTGTTTCTTCACCGTCAGCGGGTAGTAGGAGCCGCCCTTCACCGTGGCGTCGTTGGCCACGATCATGCATTCGACCCCCTCGACCCGGCCGATGCCGGCGATCACCCCGGCGGCGGGCACGTCCTCGCCGTATACCTCATGGGCGGCGAGCTGGCCGATCTCGAGGAACGGCGAGCCCGGGTCGAGCAGGCGGTCGATACGCTCGCGCGGCAGCAGCTTGCCACGCGAGGTGTGCCGCTCCTGGGCCTTGGGCCCGCCGCCCTGGCTGACCTGGGCGAGCAGGGTGCGCAGCGCTTGCACCTGGGCCGCCATGGCGGCCGCGTTCTGCACGAATTCCGGCGATCTTGGGTTTAACTGTGACTTCAGAATCATCATTGCTCCCGGCGCAGCTCGCTTTCAGCTCCAAGCATCAAGCTGCAAGCTGATCTGTGTTGTAGTGACGAACGCGTATCTCCAGCACGCCACGAACTGCTCTTTCTTGCAGCTTGAAGCTTGCAGCTCGGCATGCCCCCCGTCAGCGCGTTTCGTTGAAAAGCTCGCGGCCGATGAGCATCCGGCGGATCTCACTGGTGCCAGCGCCGATTTCGTACAGCTTGGCGTCGCGCAGCAGGCGGCCAGCCGGGAACTCATTGATGTAGCCGTTGCCGCCGAGGATCTGGATCGCCTCCAAGGCCATCTGGGTGGCGCGCTCGGCGGTGTAGAGGATCACCCCGGCGGCGTCCTTGCGGGTGGTCTCGCCACGGTCGCAGGCCTGGGCCACGGCATACAGGTAGGCGCGGCTGGCGTTGAGCTGGGTGTACATGTCGGCGATCTTGCCCTGGATCAGCTGGAACTCGCCGATGCTCTGGCCGAACTGCTTGCGGTCGTGGATGTAGGGCACTACCAGGTCCATGCACGCCTGCATGATCCCGGTCGGGCCGCCGGAGAGCACCACGCGCTCGTAGTCCAGGCCGCTCATCAGCACGCGTACGCCGCCGTTGAGCTGGCCGAGGATGTTTTCCTCGGGCACCTCGACGCCGTCGAAGAACAGCTCGCAGGTGTTGGAGCCACGCATGCCCAGCTTGTCGAACTTGTTGCTGCGCGAGAAGCCTTTCCAGTCACGCTCGACGATGAACGCGGTGATGCCGTGCGGGCCCTTGTCCAGGTCGGTCTTGGCATAGATCACGTAGGTGTTGGCGTCCGGGCCGTTGGTGATCCAGGTCTTGCTGCCGTTGAGCACGTAGTGGTCGCCGCGTTTCTCGGCGCGCAGCTTCATCGACACCACGTCGGAGCCGGCGTTGGGCTCGCTCATGGCCAGGGCGCCGATGTGCTCGCCGCTGATCAGCTTGGGCAGGTACTTCTGCTTCTGTTCGTGGCTGCCGTTGCGGTTGATCTGGTTGACGCACAGGTTGGAGTGGGCGCCGTAGGACAAGGCCACCGAGGCCGAGCCGCGGCTGATCTCCTCCATCGACACCACATGGGCCAGGTAACCCAGGCCGGCACCGCCGTATTCTTCAGGCACGGTGATACCCAGCAGGCCCATGTCGCCGAACTTGCGCCACATGTCGGCGGGGAACAGGTTGTCCTGGTCGATCTGCGCGGCGCGCGGGGCCAGTTCGGCGGCGACGAAGGTGCGCACCTGGTCGCGGAGCATGTCGATGGTTTCGCCCAGGGCGAAGTTCAGGGTGGGGTAATGCATGCGGGGGCACCTTCTTGTTCTTGAAATGGGTAACACCGTAGCTCATGGCTGTTTCACGGCGAGCCTGTGCGAGGCCATGGCAGGGTGTCGTTTTTCACCTTTACGTTAACGTAAACCTGGCGTTGGGTGCTGTCAATCGACTCATGACCTTTACGTTAACGTAAATCTGCGCCAGAGTAGCCATCGCTTGCTTCAGTCATGCCCAGAACAACCACAAGAAGGGATATCCATGAGTCAACCAAGCTACACCCGTGGCCGCCAGGACCGGCCCCTGCTGACCCAGACCATCGGCCAGGCCTTCGACGCCACCGTGGCCCGCTGCCAGGACCGCGAGGCCCTGGTGGCCCGGCACCAGGGGCTGCGCTACAGCTGGCGGCAATTGGCCGCGCAAGTCGATCGTCACGCCAGGGCGCTCATGGCCCTGGGCGTGCAGGTCGGCGACCGAGTCGGCATCTGGTCGCCCAACTGCGCCCAGTGGTGCATCCTGCAACTGGCCAGCGCCAAGGTCGGCGCGATCCTGGTCAACATCAACCCGGCCTACCGGGTGGGCGAGTTGGAATACGTGTTGCGCCAGTCAGGCTGCAGTTGGCTGGTTTGCGCCGATGTCTTCAAGACCTCCGACTACCACGCCATGCTCCTGGAGCTGGTGCCCGAACTGGCCGCCCCGTCGCCGGGCCGCCTCGCCAGCGAGCGCCTGCCGGACCTGCAGGGCGTCATCAGCCTGGCGGCCAACCCACCGGCCGGCTTCCTGCCCTGGGCGCGCCTGGCCGAGCGGGCCGGGCAGATCGACCTGCAGGCCTATGCCGCGCGCCAGCGCAGCCTGCAGTTCGACCAGCCGGTGAACATCCAGTACACCTCCGGCACCACGGGCGCGCCCAAGGGGGTGACGCTCAGCCACTACAACATCCTCAACAATGGCTACATGGTCGGCCAGAGCCTGGGCCTGGGCGACACCGACCGCATGGTGATCCCGGTGCCGCTGTACCACTGCTTCGGCATGGTCATGGCCAACCTCGGCTGCGTCACCCATGGTTGCACCATGATCTACCCCAACGACGCCTTCGACCCGGCCTTGACCCTGCGCGCGGTGGCTGAGGAGCGCGCCAGCATCCTCTACGGCGTGCCGACCATGTTCATCGCCATGCTCGACCACCCAGGCCGGGCCGAGCTGGACCTGTCCAGCCTGCGCAGCGGCATCATGGCCGGCGCCACCTGCCCGATCGAGGTGATGCGCCGGGTCATCGACCAGTTGCACATGGCCCAGGTGCAGATCGCCTATGGCATGACCGAGACCAGCCCGGTATCGCTACAGACCGGCCCGGACGATGAGCTGGAGTTGCGCGTGACCACCGTCGGGCGTACCCAGCCGCAGTTGGAGACCAAGCTGGTGGACGAGCACGGCAACATCGTCGCCCGTGGCGAGATCGGCGAGCTGTGCACCCGCGGCTACAGCGTGATGCTCGGCTACTGGAACAACCCCCAGGCCACCGAGGAAGCCATCGACCCGGCCGGCTGGATGCATTCGGGCGACCTGGCGGTGATGGACGAGCAGGGCTACGTGCGCATCGTCGGGCGCAACAAGGACATGATCATCAGGGGCGGCGAGAACATCTACCCGCGCGAGCTGGAGGAGTTCTTCTACACCCATCCGGCGGTGGCCGACGCCCAGGTGATCGGCATTCCCTGCAGCCGCTATGGCGAGGAGATCGTCGCCTGGATCAAGCTGCACCCCGGGCACAGCACCAGCGCCGAGGCGCTGCAAGCGTGGTGCAAGGCACGCATCGCCCATTTCAAGGTGCCGCGGCACTACCGCTTCGTCGAGGCGTTCCCGATGACCGTGACCGGGAAGGTGCAGAAGTTCCGGATGCGCGAGATCAGCATCGCCGAGATCGCACTGTAGTTTTTGCCGTTCAACTGTATTTGGGGCCGCTTCGCGGCCCCAGATGCCCCATAGGATCCAAGTCGATCCCCCCATCATGCAGCGCCCAGGCCCCTGCGGGAGCGGGCTTGCCCGCGAATGGCCCCAGGCGGCACCCCCAAAGCCACGGCCAGCCACCCTGGGCCGGTCATGATCCTTGTCTATCCTTTGCCTTTGACCGGCGGCTCCTCGCTCGGCGGGTCCCCCACCGGAGGCGGCACGGTCGGCTCGACCGGCGGATCGTCCGGCTCTTGCTCCGGCACCGGTGGCGGCAGGGTGGGGTCGTCGACGTTGGGATCGGGCGCCTCTGGCGCAATGGGTATGCTCATGGCCTGGCCTCGCAGGATGAATGAAGTGCTGTCGCAGGCTTTGACCGGGCCCTGTGCCATTCGCTCATTTTTTTGAACCCCCGCCGCCCCGACGGCTCTGAACCCTTACCGCCACAGCAAAAGGGAGCAAGGTTCGATGTCTGGTAACGAGCCCTTCGAAAGCGTGCCCATGGCCAACGACCATCCGGACCAGGCCATCAGCCTGTCCCAGGCGCTGCTGGCGCCGCGCATCGTGATCGAGGACACCCTGCCCGTGCTCGACGCCGGCACCTTCGCGGCCAAGGCCGTGCGCGGCCAGCCGGTGGAGGTGAGCAGCAAGGTCTACAGCGACGGCCACGACCGCCTGGCGGTGACCCTGCACTGGCGCCAGGCCCACAGCCGGCGCTGGCACTGCGTGGCGATGCACTCCCCGGGCAACGACCTGTGGCTGGCGCACTTCACCCCCACCGAGCTGGGCCCGCACCTGTTCAGCATCGAAGCCTGGATCGACCCCTTCGCCACCTACTGCCACGACCTGGAGAAGAAATACCACGCCGGCGTCGAGGTCAGGCTGGAGCTGGAGGAGGGCCGGCTGTTGCTGGGCCAGGGCGCCGAGCGCAGCCAGGGCCCGTTGCGCGAGCAGCTCGAACAGTTGCAGCAGCGCCTGTCGACGCTGGCAGCGGACGACCAGGTGGCGCTGTTGCTGCATGCCGACACCGCCGCGCTGATGATCGCGGCCGAACACCGCAGCTACCTGACCCGCAGCGCCGAGTTCCCCGTGGACGTGGACCGCGAGCGCGCCCTGTTCGCCAGCTGGTACGAGCTGTTTCCCCGCTCGGTCACCGATGATCCCCAGCGCCACGGCACCTTCGACGACGTGCACCAGCGCCTGCCGATGATCCGCGACATGGGCTTCGACGTGCTGTACTTCCCGCCCATCCACCCTATCGGCATGAAGCACCGCAAGGGCCGCAACAACGCCTTGCGGGCCGAGCCGGGCGACCCGGGCAGCCCCTATGCGATCGGCAGCCCGGAGGGTGGCCACGACGCCATCCACCCACAACTGGGCAGCCGCGAGGATTTTCGCCGGCTGGTGGCCGCCGCCACCGAGCACGGCCTGGAGATCGCCCTGGACTTCGCCATCCAGTGCTCCCAGGACCACCCCTGGCTGACCGAGCATCCCGGCTGGTTCAGCTGGCGCCCCGACGGCACCATCCGCTACGCCGAGAACCCGCCGAAGAAGTACCAGGACATCGTCAACGTCGACTTCTACGCCGCCGATGCCGTGCCCTCCCTGTGGCTGGCCCTGCGCGACGTGGTGGTCGGCTGGGTCGAGGAGGGCGTGCGGACCTTCCGTGTCGACAACCCGCACACCAAGCCGCTGCCGTTCTGGCAGTGGCTGATCGCCAATGTGCGCAGCCGCTACCCGGACGTGATCTTCCTCGCCGAGGCCTTCACTCGCCCGGCGATGATGGCGCGCCTGGGCAAGGTCGGCTATGCGCAGAGCTACACCTACTTCACCTGGCGCAACACCAAGCAGGAACTGCGCGAGTACTTCGAGGAACTCAACCAGCCGCCGTGGCGCCACTGCTACCGGCCGAACTTCTTCGTCAACACGCCGGACATCAACCCCTATTTCCTGCAGACCAGCGGCCGTGCAGGCTTCCTGATCCGCGCCGCCCTGGCCACCATGGGCTCGGGGCTGTGGGGCATGTACTCGGGCTTCGAACTGTGCGAGGGCACGCCGCTGCCAGGCAAGGAGGAGTACCTGGACTCGGAGAAGTACGAGATCCGTCCGCGCGACTTCACCCAGCCGGGCAACATCGTCGCCGAGATCGCCCAGCTCAACCGCATCCGCCGGCAGAACCGTGCCCTGCAGACCCACCTGGGGGTGGCGTTCTACAACTGCTGGAACGACAACATCCTGTACTTCGGCAAGCGCACGCCCGAGCGCGACAACTTCATCCTGGTGGCCGTGAGCCTCGATCCGCACAATGCCCAGGAAGCGCACTTCGAACTGCCCCTCTGGGAGCTAGGCCTGGACGACGGCGCCGATACCCTCGGCGAGGACCTGATGAACGGCCACCGCTGGACCTGGCACGGCAAGACCCAATGGATGCGCATCGAGCCCTGGCACCTGCCATTCGGCATCTGGCGCATCGAGCGGGCAAGTTAGGCGATGAATCGGGGGCCGCGAATCGCCCCATCGCCGGCAACCCAGGTCCCGCAGGTTTTGCCGCACCGCGAAGCTTGTGGGAGCCGGCTTGCCGGCGATGGGGCGCGAAGCGGCCCTGATACCGACAACACGGTTGCAAGCTGAACCCGAACAGAAAGGAGTCGCACATGGCCAAGCGTTCCCGCCCGGCAGCCTTCATCGACGACCCGCTGTGGTACAAGGACGCGGTGATCTACCAACTGCACGTGAAGTCGTTCTACGACTCGAACAACGACGGCATCGGCGATTTCGCCGGGCTGATCGGCAAGCTCGACTACATCGCCGACCTGGGCGTCAACACCCTCTGGCTGCTGCCGTTCTATCCTTCGCCACGGCGCGACGACGGCTACGACATCGCCGAGTACAAGGCCGTGCACCCGGACTACGGCAGCATGGCCGATGCCCGCCGTTTCATCGCCGAGGCGCACAAGCGCGGGCTGCGGGTGATCACCGAGCTGGTCATCAACCACACCTCCGACCAGCACCCCTGGTTCCAGCGCGCCCGCTGTGCCAAGCGCGGCAGCAAGGCACGGGACTTCTACGTGTGGTCGGACGACGACCAGAAGTACGACGGCACGCGGATCATCTTCCTCGATACCGAGAAGTCCAACTGGACCTGGGACCCGGTCGCCGGCCAATACTTCTGGCACCGTTTCTATTCCCACCAGCCGGACCTGAACTTCGACAACCCCCAGGTGCTGAAGGCGGTGATCGGGGTCATGCGCTTCTGGCTCGACCTGGGTGTCGACGGCCTGCGCCTGGACGCGATCCCCTACCTCATCGAGCGCGACGGCACCAACAACGAGAACCTGCCCGAGACCCACGAGGTACTCAAGGCGATCCGCGCCGAGATCGACGCCAACTACCCCGACCGCATGCTCCTGGCCGAGGCCAACCAGTGGCCCGAGGACACCCGGCCGTACTTCGGCGAGGGCGACGGCAACGAGTGCCACATGGCCTTCCACTTCCCGCTGATGCCGCGCATGTACATGGCCCTGGCGATGGAGGACCGCTTCCCGATCACCGACATCCTGCGCCAGACCCCGGAGATCCCCGCCAACTGCCAGTGGGCGATCTTCCTGCGCAACCACGACGAGCTCACGCTGGAGATGGTCACCGACCGCGAGCGCGACTACCTGTGGAACTACTACGCCGAGGACCGCCGCGCACGCATCAACCTGGGCATCCGCCGGCGCCTGGCGCCGCTGCTGCAGCGTGACCGTCGGCGCATCGAGCTGCTCACCAGCCTGCTGCTGTCCATGCCCGGCACGCCGACGCTGTATTACGGCGACGAGCTGGGCATGGGCGACAACATCTACCTGGGCGACCGCGACGGCGTGCGTACCCCCATGCAGTGGTCGCCCGACCGCAACGGCGGTTTCTCTCGCGCCGACCCCCAGCGCCTGGTGCTGCCGCCGATCATGGACCCGCTGTACGGTTACCAGACGGTCAACGTCGAGGCCCAATCCCACGACCCGCACTCGTTGCTCAACTGGAACCGCCGCCTGCTGGCGGTGCGCAAGCAGCAGAAGGCCTTCGGCCGTGGCAGCATGAAGATGCTCACCCCAAGCAACCGGCGCATTCTCGCCTATGTACGCGAGTACACCGATGCCGAGGGCAACAACGAAATCGTCCTGTGCGTGGCCAACGTTTCCCGCGCCGCCCAGGCCGCGGAGCTGGAGCTGTCCCAGTATGCCGACAAGGTGCCGGTGGAAATGCTCGGCGGCAGCGCCTTCCCGCCCATCGGCCAGTTGCCGTTCCTGCTCACGCTGCCGCCCTATGGCTTCTACTGGTTCCTCCTGGCCTCGCGCGATCGCATGCCCAGCTGGCACATCGAGCCGACCGAGGGCCTGCCGGAGCTGACCACCCTGGTGCTGCGCAAGCGCATGGAGGAGTTGCTCGAGGCGCCCTCCAGCGACACCCTGCAAACGACCATCCTGCCCCAGTACCTGCCCAAGCGGCGCTGGTTCGCCGGCAAGGAAGGGCCGATCGACCAGGTGCGCCTGAGCTACGGCGTACGCCTGGCCACGGCGGCCAGCCCGGTGCTGCTCAGCGAACTGCAGGTGCACAGCGACGGCGTGGTCGATCACTACCAACTGCCTTTCGGCCTGCTGCCGGAGGAGCAGATCAACAGCGCCTTGCCGCAGCAACTGGCGCTGTCCCGGGTACGCCGGGGCCGCCAGGTGGGGCTGATTACCGACGCCTTCGTCCTCGAGCCGTTCATCCGTGCCGTGCTGCGTGCCTGCCAGGAGCGCACCTGGCTGCCGAGCGATGCGGGCGAGCTGCGTTTCGAGTGCACCGAACAACTGGCCGAGCTGGCGCTGGACGAGGACAGCGAAGTGCGCTACCTGAGCGCCGAGCAATCCAACAGCTCGGTGGTGGTGGGTGGGCGCCTGGTGCTCAAGCTGATCCGCCGGGTCAACCCCGGCATTCACCCGGAACTGGAGATGAGCACCTACCTGACCGCGGCCGGCTTCGCCAACATCTCGCCGTTGCTGGGGTGGGTCAGCCGGGTCGACGAGCAGCAGCAACCGCACTTGCTGATGATCGCCCAGGGCTACCTGGACAACCAGGGCGATGCCTGGGCATGGACCCAGAACACCCTGGAGCGGGCGATCCGCGACGAGATGGAGCCGACGACCGTCGAGCCGGAGGCGCACACCGACGCCCTGGCCGAACTCACCGGCTTCGCCGCCTTGCTCGGCCAGCGCCTGGGCGAGATGCACCTGCTGCTGGCCGCGCCCAGCGACGACGAAGCCTTCCAGCCACGGCCCAGCTTGGCCGCAGACAGCGAGCGCTGGAGCCGGCAGATCAGCGCCGAGCTGGCGCATGCCCTGGACCTGCTGGCCCAGCACCGCGACAGCCTCGACAGCGAAAGCCAGGCCCTGGTCGACGACCTGCAGCAACAGCGCGCGGGCCTCGCCCAGCACATCGACACCCTGGCCCACCAGGCCCAAGGTGGCCTGCTGATGCGCGTGCACGGCGACCTGCACCTAGGCCAGGTGCTGGTGGTGCAGGGCGATGCCTACCTGATCGACTTCGAAGGGGAGCCGGCACGTCCGCTAGAGGAGCGCCGGGCCAGGCACAGCCCGTACAAGGATGTCAGCGGCGTGCTGCGTTCCTTCGACTATGCTGCTGCGATGATCCTGCGCAGCGCCTCGGCGGTGGACTTGTCCGACGCCGCGCGCCAGGCCCGGCAGCGGGTCGCCCGGCAGTACCTGCACCAGTCGCGCCATGCCTTCGTCGAAGCCTATGGCCTGGCCACCGCCGCCATGCCCCACGCCTGGCAGCAGGCCGAGGGCGAACGCGCCGCGCTGGAGCTGTTCTGCCTGGAAAAAGCCGCCTACGAAATCACCTACGAAGCCGAGAACCGGCCAAGCTGGCTGGCCGTGCCCTTGCATGGCCTGCATGGACTGATCAGTACCTGGGGAGAGCCATAGATGAATGCAACCACGCGTGAAAACGGCGGCCTTCGGCAACGGGACCTCGACGCCCTGGCCCGCGCCGAGCACGCCGATCCCTTTGCCGTGCTGGGGCCGCACGCCGATGGTGCGGGCGGCCTGTTCGTTCGCGCCTTCCTGCCCAACGCGCTGAGCGCGCGAGTGCTGGCGCGCCATGATGGACGTGTGCTGGCCGAAATGGTGCAGGGCAGCCTGCCGGGCCTGTTCACCGCGCACCTGGACGAAGCCCATCCCTACCTGCTGCAGATCGGCTGGGCCGGCGGCGAGCAGATCACCGAAGACCCCTATAGCTTCGGCCCGCAGTTGGGCGAGATGGACTTGTACCTGTTCGCCGAAGGCAACCACCGCGACCTGTCCGGCCGCTTCGGCGCCCAGCCCACCCAGGCCGACGGTATCGACGGGGTGTGCTTCTCGGTCTGGGCACCGAATGCCCGGCGGGTCTCGGTGGTCGGCGACTTCAACAACTGGGACGGCCGTCGCCACCCCATGCGCCTGCGCCACGATGCCGGGGTATGGGAGCTGTTCGTGCCGCGCCTGGGCATCGGCGAGGCCTACAAGTTCGAAGTACTCGGCCAGGGCGGCGTGCTGCCGCTCAAGGCCGACCCGCTGGCCCGCGCCACCGAGCTGCCGCCGAGCACGGCCTCCAGGGTGGCCGGCGCGCTGCGCCACGCTTGGCGCGACGACGGCTGGATGGCCCAGCGCGCCCAGCGCCATGCCTACAACGCGCCGCTGGCGATCTACGAGCTGCATGCCGGCTCCTGGCGCTGCGAGCTGGACGACAGCGGCGAGATCGCCCGTTTCTACGACTGGCGCGAGCTGGCCGAACGCCTGGTGCCCTACGTGCAGGACCTGGGCTTCACCCATATCGAGCTGATGCCGATCATGGAGCACCCGTTCGGCGGCTCCTGGGGCTACCAGCCGCTGTCGCTGTTCGCGCCCACCTCACGCTACGGCAGCGCGGAGGATTTCGCCGCGTTCGTCGACGCCTGCCACCAGGGCGGCATCGGCGTGATCCTCGACTGGGTACCGGCGCATTTCCCCACCGACGAGCATGGCCTGGCGCGTTTCGACGGCACTGCCCTGTACGAGTACGACAACCCCCTGGAGGGCTTTCACCAGGACTGGAACACACTGATCTACAACCTTGGCCGCAACGAGGTGCGCGGCTTCATGCTGGCCTCGGCGCTGCACTGGCTCAAGCACTTCCACATCGATGGCCTGCGCGTCGATGCGGTGGCCTCGATGCTCTACCGCGACTACTCGCGCAAGGCCGGCGAGTGGGTGCCCAACCGCCATGGCGGGCGCGAGAATCTCGAGGCCATCGACTTCATCCGCCAACTCAACACCGTGGCCGCCCACGAGGCCCCAGGGGCGCTGATCATCGCCGAGGAGTCCACCGCCTGGCCCGGCGTCAGCCAGCCGGTGCAGCAGGGCGGCCTGGGCTTCGCCTACAAGTGGAACATGGGCTGGATGCACGACACCCTGCACTACATCCAGAACGACCCGGTGCACCGCGCCTATCACCACAACGAAATGAGCTTCGGGCTGATCTATGCCTATTCCGAGCACTTCATCCTGCCGATTTCCCACGACGAAGTGGTGCACGGCAAGCACTCGCTGATCGACAAGATGCCGGGCGATCGCTGGCAGAAGTTCGCCAACCTGCGCGCCTACCTGGCCTTCATGTGGACCCACCCGGGCAAGAAGCTGCTGTTCATGGGCTGCGAGTTCGGCCAGTGGCGCGAGTGGAACCACGACCACCAGCTGGATTGGTACCTGCTGCAGTATTCCGAGCACCAGGGCGTGCAGCGCCTGGTGAGCGACCTCAACCGCCTGTACCGCGAGCAGCCGGCCCTGCACGAGCAGGACTGCCAGCCCCAGGGCTTCCAGTGGCTGATCGGCGACGATGCGCGCAACAGCGTATACGCCTGGTTGCGCTGGAGCGCCGACGGCGAGCCGTTGCTGGTGGTGGCCAACTTCACCCCCGTGCCGCGGGAGGGGTATCGCATCGGCGTGCCGTTCGGCGAGCGCTGGGCGGAGTTGCTCAACAGCGATGCCGAGCTGTATGCCGGGTCGAATGTGGGGAACCTGGGGGCGGTGGCCAGCGAGCCGTTGCCCAGCCATGGGCAGCCGTTGTCGCTGGCGCTGAACCTGCCGCCGTTGGGCGTGCTGGTGATGAAACCGGCCTGACACCACCGGTGTATGGCAAGGGCTCACCCTTGTTCGCAGAGCACGCCAAGCCCCAATGCCGCTTACTTAAGACGGTCAGCGGTCATTTGGGGCCGCTTCGCTTACCGATCTTCCTCGAAGGCTTCTGGAGGTGGAGGTGCCGCGCGGACGTTGAAGAGGCGGCAGATGACGTACCAGCAGAGGGCAACGGACAGGTTGTAAGGGAACAGCACGGCCCAGAACGGCAGTTGCCAGTTTTTCTTGCCCTGCATTTCACCAGGCTCGCCGGTTCGCCAGGGAGCGTAGTGCTGCCAGGCTTCGGCGGGTGTCAGGCAGATCTGATGCAGGGGCTTGTACCACCAGTTGGGTTCACCGGGGGGCGGTAGTTTGTCAGGGCCGTGGTCCATGAAGTGGCGGAGGTATTCCCAGACTTCGGCGACGTATTTGATGTCGGGTTCGGTCGGTTCGTTGCTGTCGACCCAGAGGCAGTCTTTCTGATGGAGGGTGCCGTCTGCTCTGCGGGGAGCGAAGGCGAGTGCATAGCTAGTACTGAAGGACGCACCGCCAAATTCAGTACGTTTGAATAGTCCGCCCCGCATGTTGTTCCAGTCGAAAATGAAAAGACTTTTGAAACGCTTGTAGTAAACTTTTTTTGTGGATCTGTTTAGGTAGATGTTGGATAATTTTTTTATATAAAGAATTCGGTAGGCTAGAAACGGGGAGAAGATAAGGGGTGCAAGAAATTGCATGATCATAAGCAAATAAGCACGATCAAAAGTGTCGGGTATAAAAATTTTGGGGTAGGTTAATAGAGCTAATCCTACTGTCATTGCGGTGTAGAGCTTTCCCATGAATACAGAGTCGGTTACCCATGGGTTGCGCAAGGTTAATGTTTCGTTGGTTGTGCTGGATATTTGGCTTGAGATTCTAGGTTTGGTTTCTGTTTTGCATTTAGGGGCGAATAGCCAGATCACTGACATGGTTTGTCTTCCTGGTTTTAATTGTGTTCCGGTTCGAGATTGTTATGCCGGTCTGGGTTAGGGGGCGAGTGATTTCCCGGCTTTTGTAACTATTTTTAATTTTTTAGATTAAAGGCTGTAACACCGAAGGTCGGCGCGGCAAGCCCCGACGTGCATTCCGACGCATCGCTTCTCTGCAAGATGTTGTAGGTTTTTAAGCGCAATGACGTTAGACCAGAGCATCGTTGTATCCAGCGGCTCCAAGACTTGAACTCATTTACGGCTCGATACGCTCACCATTCCCCCGGATCACTGGTTTGCGCTTTTCGGCGAAGCCGCAGAGCACGTCGATTTCAGCGGGAAAGGTGGCGTAGGGAACGTTGTACTGCAGCCAGGCTTCGACGCTGTCGGGGTAAGCATTGATAAGCAGCCAGATGATCCACGCGGGGATGGTGATAGGGGCCCATAACCAACCATAAGGTTTATGAAGTTGGCGGCGCAGGCTGGCATACCAGTTGCGGAATATTGTGCCAATGTTAATTTTATCTGGCCCGGTAATCGCTGCGCCCCATGCTATTGTAATTATGTATATCAAGAACGGCATGCCAATATAGCTGGCTGCGCTGCTTTTCATGTGATTGGCATATGTTTCGAGCTCCACGCACTGTTTATTGACACGTCGTACCCCGTCAGCTTGGGGAGGAATATTATCGATGCAGTTATGGTTTAGCCGTGTACCTCCAAGCCGTAGGCTATGCGGGAGGCGTTTTATTTTTTCTTTCATTTTGAGGGCGCCGGCTCAAGTTGAGAGGAATCTATTGGGCCTGAAAATATATGAGGTGTTGCCGAGTTTGATCGCACTCCATGCACGATACGATGGCATCGCGCATGGGCAGAATGGGTACCCGTGCGTGGTAAGCAGGCCGGAGGGGTGGCGCTGCTGACGGAGGTATCAATCATTGACGCTTTCCTTTGCCTGAGGGAGCGGGAGCTTCCTCGAAGGCTTCCGGAGGTGGAGGTGCCGCGCGGACGTTGAAGAGGCGGCAGATGGCGTACCAGCAGAGGGCAACGGACAGGTTGTAAGGGAACAACACGGCCCAGAACGGCAGTTGCCAGTTTTTCTTGCCCTGCATTTCACCAGGCTCGCCGGTTCGCCAGGGAGCGTAGTGCTGCCAGGCTTCAGCGGGTGTCAGGCAGATCTGATGCAGGGGCTTGTACCACCAGTTGGGTTCACCGGGGGGCGGTAGTTTGTCGGGGCCGTGGTCCATGAAGTGGCGGAGGTATTCCCAGACTTCGGCGACGTGTTTGATGCCGGGTTCGGTCGGTTCGTTGCTGTCGACCCAGAGGCAGTCTTTCTGATGGAGGGTGCCATCTGCTCTGCGGGGAGCGAAGGCGAGTGCATAGCTGGTAGTGGAGGATGCACCGCCAAATTCGGTGCGTTTGAAAAGGCCTCCTTCGGTTTTGGTCCAGTCGAACACTATCTGTTTTTTGAATCGTTGGTAATGAATCTTATTCGTGGCGCGACTGAAGTGGAAGCAAGATAGTTTTTTTATTAAGTGAATTCGATAAGCTAGGAATGGAGTGAAGATTAGTGGGCCTATTAAATACTGTGCCATTGAGTGTTTGTCTAGTAGCAAGATGCTTCTATATTCATCATCGAGAATGGAGGGGTACATAAGGCTTGCCAAAAATATTGTTATCGCTGTGTAAATTTTTCCCATGAATACCGAGTCGGTTACCCATGGGTTGCGTAAGATTAATATCTCGCTGGTTATGCTAGATATTTGGCTTGAGATTTTAGGCTTTGTTCCTGTTTTGTTGTTAGGGGTGAATAGCCAAACCACTGACATGTTTTGCTCCCTGGCTTGAAATGTTTTTGGGGAAGGAGTTTTCGGGGTGGGAGTGATAACGGGTGATTGATTTTTTACCTGTGTTTGATTTTTGAGATTGATGGCCATCCAAGACTTGAGCCCATTCACGGATCGATACGCTCGCTATTCACCCGGATCACTGGTTTACGCTTTTCGGCGAAGCCGCATAGCACGTCGATTTCAGCGGGAAAGGTGGCGTAGGGAACGTTGTATTGCAGCCAGGCTTCGACGCTGTCGGGGTAAGCATTGATAAGCAGCCAGATGATCTACGCGGGGATGGTGATAGGAGCCCATACCCGTGCGTTGTAAGCAGGCCAGAGGGGTGGCGCTGCTGACGGAGGTATCAATCATTGGCGCTTTCCTTTGCCTGAGGGAGCGGGAGCTTCCTCGAAGGCTTCCGGAGGTGGAGGTGCCGCGCGGACGTTGAAGAGGCGGCAGATGACGTACCAGCAGAGGGCAACGGACAGGTTGTAAGGGAACAACACGGCCCAGAACGGCAGTTGCCAGTTTTTCTTGCCCTGCATTTCACCAGGCTCGCCGGTTCGCCAGGGAGCGTAGTGCTGCCAGGCTTCGGCGGGTGTCAGGCAGATCTGATGCAGGGGCTTGTACCACCAGTTGGGTTCACCGGGGGGCGGTAGTTTGTCGGGGCCGTGGTCCATGAAGTGGCGGAGGTATTCCCAGACTTCGGCGACGTATTTGATGTCGGGTTCGGTCGGTTCGTTGCTGTCGACCCAGAGGCAGTCTTTCTGATGGAGGGTGCCGTCTGCTCTGCGGGGAGCGAAGGCGAGTGCATAGCTGGTACTGAAGGACGCACCGCCAAATTCGGTGCGTTTGAATAGGCCGCCCCCCATGTCGTGCCAATCGAAAACGAAGAGTTTTCCTAGGCGCTTATAGTAGATGTTTTTTGTGGCTCGATTTAGGAAGAAGTTTGAAAGATTCTTTATGTAGTAAATTCGATATGCCAGAAATGGCGTTAGGATGAGGGGTGTGAATATGTATATGGCTATTGAGTGTCCGTCTGTTAATACGAAGTTGCGATAGTCTTCGTCGAAGATGTCAGGATATATCAAGAGTGTCAGGGCTACTGTCAGTGCTGTGTAAAGTTTTCCCATGAAAACCGAGTCGGTTACCCATGGGTTTCGCAAAATTAATAGATTGTTATTGATGTTGATGGCCTGGTTGCCTATTTTAGGCGGGTGCAGTGAGTTGGTGTGAGGCGTGAAGATCCATAGTGTTGACATTGTTATTTCTCAAGCATGAAATGGGTTGTCGAGGTAGCGGCTTCGTCTAACCCTGTATTGGGCAGGTAGGTTATTTCTAATGTTGCATATCTGTAGGTCTTGACTTCGGATTTGAAGTGTAGGACTAATCCTGCAGCAACCATGTAGCAGGCCGGGTTGACTTTGGAAATTGTCGGGTTGCCATTGTTGACGTGCTTGCTGAATTTTGCATGCCAATCACTTTGGCCGAGAATGAAGCCGCGCAGGAACACTGTGAACTCGACGCTGGGCGCCTGTTTAGGCACTTCATTGTGAACGATCGCTGTCCAGTTAGGCGGTGACCATGTGTTGTTGTCAGACCATCGGCTGTCAAGTCCCTCAATACCAAGAGTCTTTGATTCCTTACTAGAAATTAAGGTGGGTAAGTAGAAGGCCAAATACCATGCTTTAATTTCTTCGTTGAGGTTGCTGAATGATGGTAGTTTGTTTTCGAAGTCTAATTTTATGCGTGCTCGTATTTCTCCATCATTTTGGCGTGTGCCAAAAATAGTTCTGGCTGCCCATAGCTCTATAGGGCTATGAAGGTGTTCATGTGCTTTCGAATGAAGAAGTATTCCGCCTGTGATTATTATTGCGCCAAGTAGTGCGACTGCCGCCGCCGCTTGTCCTGCAAATGGAATGATAAGTGTCGGGCCGGCGATTGCCAGACTGCCCTCCAGAAGTAATATGGAGCCAATGGCCACGGATACCCCACCGTAAGCTGTATACAGGGATGCGCCCGGGGCGCCATTTGATTTTTGTCTCCTGTATTTTTCATAGTCTGAATAGAGTCCTGAAATAATTGCTGGATAACTGGATAGTCGCGCGAATAGATTGCTACTTAAGAACTTGATAAATCCATTGCCAAACGCCATCCCAGGCGCAGTGGAACTCAACCTCAACATCAGCGCCTTTTGCATCGCCCGAACGCTTACCAATGTCCCCGCCGCTGCGCCTATTACCCCGAAGATCGACGCGGCGAACCCCGCCGTGTATTCCGGTGCATCGCTTTTCTGCAAGTTCTGGTAGGCCGCTTTGAGCGAGATCACGTTGAACCACAGCATCCCGCTATTCAAACCGGTTCCAACCCCACCGGTGAGCAGCCCGACAAAGGTCGGCTTCACACGCAATGTGGTCGTGAGCTCGACCGCCACCGTCCGGCTCCCCGTGACCCGCAGCTGTTTCATCTCCTCGACTTGGGCCATTCCGCTTTTCAGGTACCGTTCCACCTCCTGGCTGAACGGATTCTCGCGTACGGCCTGGTCGGTGATCCGGTAGCGCGCCGCCAGCAGCCCCAGGGCTTTCTCGGCATTGGCTTCCTTGGCGGCCATCAGCACTTGTTGGCGCAGGGTGTGGCTGGCGTCCCAACGGGTGCGGCCGCGCATGCGCTTGAGCACCACGGCGCTGACGGACTGGGCGGTGAGGTCGGTGATGTCGGCAATGGCCGGGAAGCGCCCGGCCAGGCCCTCGATGACATTGTCGCTGCCACCCAGCAAGGTGCCGACCGTATCGGCTTTTTCCCTGAAGGGGTTGAACGGCGCCAAGGCCGTGTAGAGGGGGCTGTCGTGCTGGTCCAGCCATTGCTCGAGGCGCTTGAAGCGTCGGTCGTGGTCTTCGGTGCCGGGGACTGGCTGGGCCATGGGGTGGATCAGCAGGGCCAGGGCGATCTCCAACCCACGGGCGCAGGTCGGCTCGTCACGGTCATAGGA